>CBDTYP010000402.1:0-2931 GCA_965364645.1 uncultured Gammaproteobacteria bacterium
GTGGCGCTCGCGGTCATCATCACGATCCTCTTCGGTCCGGGAATCGTCGGCAGCATCCTCGATCGTTGGGACTACACCCGCAGCGTGCACCACGACCGTTCGGTGGCGGAACACGGGGTCGCACCCCAGCTCACACGCAAGGCGCTCATCGTCGTCCGGGACGCCGACGGAAATCCGATCCGGGCGCTCGCCGATGCCCAAGCGGTATCGGAGTTCGTGCGCCGGGAGCTTCAGCGCGTCGAGACCGCGCGACGGGATACCCATACCCGGGTGCGCGCCGCGCTCGCGGCCCGCGCGCAGCCGGTCTTCGCAAACATGCACTCCCGCGTCCCCGCGTTCGCCGACTGGTACTACGCCTGGCCGACCTCCTATCGCCTGACCGGCAAGGCCATGTACTCCGCCGCCGCCAACGCAATGAAGCCGAGCGCCATGCGCCTCGACGACGCGGTCGCCCACGATCTCTCCCGCTACGTGGAGAAGCGCTACCGCGACATCGTCATGCGCCCGGAGCTCTCCGACCCGCTGCTGCAATGGGCGTACCTGCACGCGCTCGAGACCGGCGAGAGCGGCTTTCAGCTCGCGTTGAATCGCTTCGATGATCGCTTTCGGCAATTCGTCGCGACCGAGACGACGTATCTGGACGGTGCGCCCGACTTCGAAGAAGTCTCCGTCGTGCTCGACTGGGATCATCAGACGAAGAAGCTCACGGTGACCGAGGTCGATCGCGGCAGCCTCGAGGTGGTGCGCGGCGCAACCCTGGCAACGGCGGGCGTGCTCGTCGGCAAGCGCGCCGGCGCAGCCGTTGGCGCGCGGCTCGCCCAGAGTATCTCGGGCCGGGCCGCTGCGACCACGGCCCGCGGCGTCGCGGCGCGACTCGCCGGACCCTACGTCGCCCGCAGCATGGGCGCCGTTGCGGCGACCGCCGTCGGCGCCTCCGGCGGGCCCATGGGTGCCGTCGTCGGCGGCGCCGCCGGGCTCGGTCTCGACTACGCCATCAACGAGGGGGTCGAGTACGCGGAGCGCGACTCGCTGGAGACCGGGATCGCCGAGGCTCTCGAGCTCCAGCAACGCCAGTGGCGGGAGACCATGCAGGCCTCGCTGGACCAAGCCGTTGATGTCTGGTTCGACGATCTCTCCGAGCTGCTCGCGGCCTACGAGTCGTCCTAATCTGATTTGATCCGGCCTGCCGCGTCCGGCTCGGGTCCATCAACCCACCGACGGCAGGCCCGCAAGGGCCATGGCGAGCTCCGATGCGTCGTGCGCGTCGTCGCTCAGCTTGCCTTCATAGAAATCGATGTAGGCCTGCATGTCGAAGTGCCCGTGCCCGCAGAGGTTGAACAGGATAGTGCGGGACGCGCCCTCGGCCTTGCAGCGAAGGGCCTCGTCGATCGCACCCTTCACGGCGTGATTGGCCTCCGGCGCCGGCAGTATCCCCTCCGCGCGCGCGAAAACACTCCCGGCCTCGAAGCACTCGAGCTGCTTGTATGCGCGGGACTCGATGAGCTGCAGCTCCTGCAAGTGACTCACGAGCGGCCCCATCCCGTGGTAACGAAGCCCTCCCGCGTGAAATCCCGGCGGGACGAAAGTCGAACCGAGGGTGTGCATCTTCACGAGCGGCGTTAGATGCGCCGTGTCGCCGAAGTCGTAGGCGTAGGAGCCGCGCGTCAACGTCGGGCAGGCGGCCGGCTCGACCGCGATGACGCGCACGGCCGTATCGTCGCGTAAACGGTTGCCGATGAACGGAAACGCGATGCCCGCGAAGTTGCTGCCGCCGCCGGTGCAACCCACGATGACGTCTGGATAGTCGTCCGCCATCTCCATCTGCTGCTGCGCTTCCATGCCGATAATCGTCTGGTGCATGAGCACATGGTTGAGCACGCTGCCGAGCGCATAGTTCGTGTCCTCCCGCCCGACCGCCCGCTCCACCGCCTCGCTGATGGCGATGCCGAGGCTGCCGGTGCTCTCCGGGTGCTCCTCGAGGACGGCGCGCCCGGCTTGGGTTTCCTCGCTGGGGCTCGCCACGCAGCGCGCACCGAAGGCCTCCATCATCGCCTTTCGGTAGGGCTTCTGCCGGAAGCTCACCTTGACCATGAAGACCTCTATCTCGAGACCGAAGATGGTGCCCGCGTAGGCGAGCGCCGATCCCCACTGGCCCGCACCGGTCTCCGTGGAAAGACGTTCGATGCCGGCCTCGCGGTTGTAGAAGGCCTGGGCGACCGCGGTGTTCGGCTTGTGGCTGCCAACGGGGCTCACGCCCTCGTACTTGTAGTAGATGCGTGCAGGCGTATCGAGCACTCGTTCGAGCCGGCGGGCGCGGAACAGAGGAGACGGCCGCCAGTGCCGATAGATGTCCCGCACCGGATCAGGAATGGCGATCTCGCGCTCCTGGCTGACCTCCTGCTCGATGAGCGCCGTGGGAAAGAGCGGCGCCAGATCCGAGGGCTGAATGGGCTCGCCCGTGCCGGGGTGCAGGATGGCCGGCAGCGGCTCCGGCAGGTCGGCCTGGATGTTGTACCAGGAACGGGGGATGTGCTCTTCGTCGAGGAGATACTTCAGCTGCTGTGACATGGAGGCCTCCGCGCAGGTGCCCGGGTCCTGACCATGCCGATTTAAGGAGCCACCGGCATCGATCGGGATCAAGTGAGTGGGGTGGGCGGCGAAGATCCGGATGACCTCTCGATCACCCGGCCCAGCGTGAGCCCCTGCACCAGTATCGAGAACACGACGATCGTGTAGGTGACGGGAAGAATAACGTCCCGCTCGGGGCCGGGCGGTATGGAGAGCGCGAGCGCGACGGAGATGCCGCCCCGCAATCCCCCCCAGGTGAGAACCCGCACCGCCCCCGGGGTGAACGTTCGGCGCAGCGCGAGCAACCGGATCGGCGCCCCCACGCACACCAGGCGCGCGAGCAACACCATCGGTATGGCCACC
>CBDTYP010000403.1:0-2899 GCA_965364645.1 uncultured Gammaproteobacteria bacterium
GTTGGGCTTCGCTGCGCTCAGCGCCAACCTACGGGAAGGCAGAGCACAATCATTGGCAGGGAGATGCACCGCTAGTGGATTGGATTCAGGTCGTCGTCCTGGCGCTGCTCCAGGGACTCACCGAGTTTCTGCCGATCTCCAGCTCCGCGCATCTGATCCTGCTGCCTCTGCTGGTGGATTGGCCCGATCAGGGCCTCGCCTTCGACGTCGCGGTCCACGTGGGCACGCTGCTCGCGGTGCTCGCGTACTTCCGCCGCGATCTCCTGCGCATGAGCCGGGATTGGCTTCGCTCACTTCGCGAGGGACGGCCCGTCGGCGACAGCCGCTGGGTCTGGTATCTCGCCATCGGCACCGTACCCGTGGGCGTCTGCGGTCTCGCGCTCAGCGCCGCCGGCACGGACTTCCTTCGCAGTCCGGTGATCATCGCCGGCGCGACCATCTTCTTCGCCGTGCTGCTCTGGTGGAGCGATCGCTTTCATCGGGGCACCCGTCGCGCCGAGGACATCGGCTGGCGGGATGTCCTGATCATCGGCGCCGCCCAGGCGCTTGCGCTGATTCCGGGGACGTCGCGGGCAGGCGTCACCATCACCGCGGGCCTGGCGCTGGGCCTCGACCGCGAGACTGCGGCGCGCTTCTCGTTTCTCCTGTCCATACCGGTGGTGATTCTCGCCGGCCTGCTGGAGGCGGCGGAGGCCTGGTCCAGCGATGCGCCGGTCGCCTGGGGCGCTATGGTCGCCGGGACGTTGATCGCGTTCGCCTGTGCCTATGCCACCATCCACTTCTTTCTGAAGCTGGTGGAGCGGGTGGGGCTCTTCCCCTTCGTGATCTATCGGTTGGTGCTGGGCGTGGTGCTACTCGTCTTCGCGGTGTGAGCGCAGCCCACCGTTCGGTGTCTCAGCGCCCCGCGGTGCGGCGCAGATCGTCGTAGAACTCCATCCTGTTGTCGTCCCCGATATAGGTCGGCACGATGCACTCCAGGCTCGTCGGCTGGATGCCGAACGCCGCGAAGCCGTCCTCCTTGCAGATGCCTTCGGCCTGTAACGACAGGTAGTTGTCGCGACTGAAGGGCTTGCCCGGCACCCACTCGAGCACCCGCGCCTGGAGTCTCGACAGCGTATCCCCGAGGGGCACGATGCGCGAGTTGATGCCGGTCACGTTGGCGGCGTATTCCACCAGCTCACGCAGGGTGTAAGTCTTCGGGCCGCAGAGATCGTAGCGCCGGCCGTAGGTGCTCTTGCGCTCGAGGCTGTCGGCGAAAACTCTGGCGACGTCTTCCACGTATGCCGGTGACATGCGCGCATCGGGACAGGCGAGCGGAAACACCAGCGGGCTCATGGCGAGCAGGCTCGCGAAGCGATTGAAGAAGTCGTCCTCCGGGCCGAACAGCACCGACGGCCGAAAGCTCGTCACATGGAGACCCTGATCCGCCCAGCGGTGCACCGCGTTCTCGCCCTCGGCCTTGTACCTGAGATACTGGCTGGGGGCATCGGTCGACGCGCCGAGCGCGCTCATGTGCAGCAGTCGCCCGATGCGGTTGTAGCGGCAGGCCTCCGCGACCTTGACCGGCAGCTCGCCATGGACGCTCGCGAAGTCCCGGCCCGCGCCGCGATGCTCGTTCAGTATGCCGATGAGATTGACGACGGCGTCGCATCCCTTCATCTGCACGCTGAGGTCGGCCACCGAATGCACGTCGGCTTCCACCAGCTCGAGATTCGGAATCACGATGAGATCCCGACGCCGCTCGCGGCGGCGGGTGAGCACGCGCATCGAAATCTTCCGCCGGCTCAGCTCGGAGCAGAGATGGCGCCCGACGAATCCGGTACCACCGATAATGCAGACGGTTCGAGTATTCATTGGTCTTCGCTATTGTGAGCTTTTAGTTTCACGAACCCTTTGCCCGGGGTCAAGAAGGGCGGCGGCAGGTGTATCATCGATCCGATGAGTGACGGGGAGGAGCCCCCATGGCCGAGTGGCTCGAGGAAATCGACTGGAACGGGGATGGCCTGATCCCGGCGATCGCCCAGGATGCCGAGAGCGGCGACGTGCTGATGCTTGCGTGGATGAACCGCGAGGCCCTGGCGCGCACCCTGGAGGAGGGGGTCGCGGTGTACTGGTCGCGTTCCCGCCGCCGGCTGTGGAAGAAGGGCGAGCAGTCCGGGCATGTGCAGCGGGTCGCCGACATCCGCCTGGACTGCGATGGCGACACTCTGCTCCTGAAGGTCGATCAGAAGGGCGGCATCGCCTGCCACACCGGGCGCCGGAGCTGCTTCTATCAGTCGCTCCGCGATGGGCACTGGGAGAGTGTCGATCCGGTGCTCAAGAGCCCCGAGAGCATCTATAAGGAGAAGTAGGGCGGCGTCCCGGCCGCGTCCGGGAAACAGGTAGGCACCATGAGCGATACCCTCGACAAGCTGGCGAAGACCCTGGAGGCGCGCAAGGGCGCATCTCCGGACAGCTCCTACGTCGCGGGCCTGTACGCGGGAGGCCTCGAGGCGGTGCTCGCCAAGGTCGACGAAGAGGCGGCGGAGGTCGTCGCCGCGGCCCGGGAGGAGGACTCCGCCGCCCTGGTCCACGAGGTGGCGGATCTGTGGTTCCACTGCCTGGTCCTGCTGGCGGCCCGGGGGCTGCATCCCCGGGACGTGCTGGGGGAGCTCGAGCGCCGCTTCGGTGTATCCGGCCTCGACGAGAAGGCTGGCCGCCCGTCCGGGGAATGAGTTTCCCGGAGTGAACCCGCCTGGCCGGGCCCGCCTGGCCGGGTTCGCTTGGGCCCCGGTCGAACCTTGCGGATTGTTCACGGCGGGTCATAGTGGCGAACCCGGAATTCCGCTAAAGTGTCCGACCTGGCTGCGCCCGTGGGGCGGCCACAGACCATGGGGAGAGAGGAAATATGGGTCCAAGT
>CBDTYP010000404.1:0-2886 GCA_965364645.1 uncultured Gammaproteobacteria bacterium
TGGCCGCACTCGACGCCGCGGGACCGCTGGCCGGGGTGCGGGCGAAGACGGTGGAGAGTCCGCTGCTATGGGACTCGGCCACGGCGCTCCGGGTGGCATCCTGGCAGGTGCGCGCCCGCGCGAATCGGCGCCGCGTGATCACCTATGAGGACACGGACGGTAAGCTCGAGTGGCTGGAGGAAGCGGATCACGTGCTGATCACCGATCCCGAGCTCCACCTCACCGAGGCGCTCGCGATGGTGCGGGCTCGTCGCTGGCAAGGGGCGCGGGTTCTGCTAGACTTGGCGCTAATAGACGAGGTGGGCCGCAGCGGTTAGCCCATCGGTGAGAGGTGCGTATGAGTGGCAATCCGATCTGGTTCTCGTGCAGCGCTTCGACGGCGCTCTCTACGTCCTATGCGGCGGCGGAGATCACCGACACCACCGGCACCGATAGCCGGGCCAAGGTGCTCCCGTCCGAGTGCTACCTCTACCGGCTCGAGGGCACGCTCACCTCCATCGCCTCGGCCACGGAACTCACTTGGTTTCTGGCGAAGGATGCCGCCGGCGAGAAGCCGATCACGCCGGAGAAGACGGTGGCGATCCTCGATCCTGACGCCGACGGATCCGGCGGCTGCTCTACCGCCGTGAACAGTGCGCACGCCTTCGACGGGGATAGCACCGGGACCTCCCTCTACGTCCACGCCAAGACCGACGCGGGCACCTGCTCGATGGTGGCCCGGCTCACCTGGGAGGCGCGATAATGGCCTACTACTATGCGCCGGCCGAGGTGGTCGACGGGGCGACCAAGCCGATCGGTGAGATCCCGCCGCGGGTCTCGGCGCTAGAGTACGACGCGAACATGCAGCGCTTCGTGCTGCTCGCTCATGCGGAGAGCACCCCGATCCCGGCGGAGTGGTCGCAGGTGGACGCGGCGCTCATCGAGGCCGACTATCCCGGTCTCCTCGGAGGTGAGTAATGGCGCTGCGGTGGTCATGGGCGTTCGGAAACGAGGATCTCACCGACCTGAGCGCGATGGGCTGGACGACTTCGAACCCGGCGAGCGGGTGGCTGACGTTGACGAGTGACTCGGACAAGGTCTATAGCTACACCGGGAGCCCGACCCGATACGGCTGGATCCTCGATGGGTATCAAATCTTCGTGGGCGAAGGCTTCCTCGAGCCGCCGCCGGCAGCCGTTAGCGGCATGGGCGGCGGGTGGATTGCGACACCCTGGAAGAGCGCCGTTTCGACCGGGTATACGTCCGGTAGGACCGTGATCAAGGTCACTGGAGCGAGCGGAGAGGTGATCGAGATCCGCACGACGAGCACCGGCGCAATGCAGCTCTATGTTAGCAACACCTTCAAGGAAACGAGTTCCGCCGCTGACTTTTCGGACTGGCGATACGTCGCGCTCCGCTGGGACATGAGCGGTGCGGACACCGCGGGGAGCTGGAGCGGCCAAATCTTCGTGGATGGCTCGGCAGTCACCAGCTTGAACACCGAGGTTGACGCCGCCGACACCGCGGCCAGCATGCGGATCGGCCCGGGACCTGCGAGGAACAACACCCCGGACGCCTATTGTTCGCAGATCATCGTGTGGGACAGTCTGTCGGATTCAGGTTCGACGGCCTACTTCGCGACGCGCGCAGAGGTCACGAGCGACGGGACCAACGTTGGCACTTGGACGCCGAGCACCGGCTCGGACGACTTCGCCGTCGTTGACTCGCCCTTCGACGCCGCGACCTATACCCAGGACGCATCCCCGAGTGCTAGCGACCGGTGCGAGGTGGTGACCTCCTCGATCGCCACGGCGCTGGGCACGACTCCCGGAGAGGTGGCCGGGGTCACCGCGCACACCTACAGCGAAGGGGAGACGGTGACAGCGCGGGCCGTCGTGAGCGTGAGCGGAGGCAGCGAGGCAAACGGATCGAGCACGTCGATCAGCGCCGGGGCAACCACCTATGCGTTCGCCACGGACACCGCGACCTATTCCAGCTCGGACACCATCGACGTCATCTACGAAGTGGTAACGGTGTAAAATGGCGCTGAATCTCGAAACAGCCTTTGCGACTATCGTTCACCGCAGCCCACCGCGGGCGCGTCTTGAAACCGCCTTTGTGACCATCGTTCACACCGAGGCGGGCGCGGTGGCGACTGTCGATCCGGGCTTCTTTGCCGAGTTCCTGGCCGGCTTCTTCGATGAGGACAAGTTCACATGAGAAAGCAACGACTGACGGTGATCGACGTCCTAGCCATCGGCGGCGCCGTGGTGCGCTCCATCGGCCGCGTCCGGCAACAAATCGAGGCCGCCAAGGATCCCGACTCGCCGGGTGGGGTGCGGGTGACACCTCCCGAAGCGGTGCGGGCCGTCGTTGGCGGGCTCCTCGATGTCGCCCCGATGGTCTACCAGCGCGCGACCGGTGAAGACTTCCCGGAGGATCTGGACCTCCTGGAAGCCATCGCCGAGCTGTAGCCGTGGCCCGCGTCGTCTTCGACCTCGGCCACCACGGGCTGACAGGCGGGCGACCCGGGGCGACCCATGGCGACCGCCGCGAGGTGGCGATCGTCCGGCGCTACACCGCCGAGGCGGCGGATCAGCTCGAGGCCGCCGGGGTGGACGTCGACATCGCGGGCCAAGGCCGGTATTCCCAGCGGCAGGAGCAGGCGGGCCGCGATGGTGCGCAGGTCTTCGTCGCATGCCACGTCAACGCTGGATGGCGGCAGGGGTACGGGCCGAGCGTGTATCACGTGGCCGACGGCCTCGGCGGCGCGAAGCTCGCCTACTACCTCGCCAGCCACCTCCAGAGCGTCACCGGCCGGTGTCGCACGTGGCCGACTACCCCGGACGACTGGACGAAGAACGCACACGCGCTGATCTGGCGAGCGCAGGCGGCACGAGTGGCCGC
>CBDTYP010000405.1:0-2878 GCA_965364645.1 uncultured Gammaproteobacteria bacterium
ATACGTGCGCGATCCGCTCTATATCTACGACGACGACCCCACAACGAAGCCGGACTGCGATCCGTGCACGGCCGCGCAGATCGTCGATCAGTGGGGTCTCTTCCGGGTCGATGCGGAGAGCGGCTGGGACATCGAGACCGGAGGCATGACTTCCGACGACGACGAGGTGGTCATCGCCATCATCGATAGCGGAATGGATCTGGATCACGATGATCTGCGCGACAACCTCTGGTTCAATCCGAAAGAGCTGCCGGACGGGCTGGACAACGACGGCAATGGCTTCGTGGACGATCTGCATGGAGCCGATTTCGTCGGCGAAGGCGTGGGCAGCCCGCTCGACGACCCCGCATCCCAGGACGCGAACCCGGACATTCCTGATCACGGCACGTGGATCGAGGACTGGGACGCGCCTTGGTTGTGGCGCTTCGACGGCGATCCGGCCACCGGAGACGCCATGGACAACAATGGCGACTTCATTGTCGACCTCGGCGTCTTTCACGGCACGTTCGTCGCGGGCATCGCCGCGGCGGCGACGGACAACGTCAATCCCGAGACCCTCCTGTACGAGGGCCGAAGGTAGCGGACTCATGTCGAACGCGGCGGCCGCCATCCGCTACGCGGCGGACAACGGAGCGGATATCATCAACGCGAGCTGGGGCGTCGGCACGAACGGGCTCGATCCTGCCGACGTCGAGATCGTTCGCCAGGCCGTCGACTACGCCGTCGGCCGGGGCGTCATCGTCGTCGCCGCCACGGGAAACGCGGGCACGCCCGGACTGTCCTTTCCCGCCGCCATGGCGAACACGATCGCGGTCGGATCCTCCGACTGGACGGATGCCTGGTCCGCATTCTCGAGCTACGGCTACTCCGCCGAGACCCCCGACGACGGCATCGACAACGACGGCAACGGCTGGGTCGACGATACCGTGGACGTGGTCGCACCCGGCGAGGCCATGTGGAGCACCACGGTCATCAGCCCATACGATGCGTTCATTCTCAACGGCTGGGACTGGTACTGCTGCGCGGAGAATCCGGGTCCCGACGACTGGTACCCCGGAGAGGATGCCTACACGCGCTCGGACGGCACTTCGTTCGCGACGCCTCTGGTGGCGGGGCATATCGGCGTCCTGCTCTCGGCCAACTGCGGCGCCGACCTTGCCGACGTGCGTCAGGCGATCAGGGCGAGCGCGCTCGACGTCGGCCTGCCGGGCTACGACGCGCGGACCGGCTTCGGCCGCCTGCAGTTCGTGGTGCCCACGAATATCGGCTCCGGGAGCTGTGGCGGGTCCGGCGACAACATGGCGCCGAGCGCGAACGCAGGCTTGGATCAGCAAATTGTCGACCACGCCAAGCCCGGCGAGGAGGTAACTCTCGACGGGAGCGGCTCCTCCGACACCGACGGCGTAATCACCGCTTACGAGTGGCGTGCAAACGGAGCCGTCATCGCGACCGGGGCAACGCCGACGCTGACGCTCGGCACCGGGGTGCACGACATCGTGCTGACGGTGACCGACAATGACGGCGCCGACAGTTCCGACTCCGTGCGGGTGGAGCTATGCAAGAAGAGCTGCGGCGGAGACGCCACGCCGGCAGCGCCGGTCGCACAGGACGACGCCTACAGCGTCTCCGCTGCCGGCGGCAGCCACGCGGAGGGCCCGCCGGGTGTCCTGCAGAACGATTCCGATCCGAACGGCGATCCATTCACGGCGCAGTTGGTGAGCGCGCCGGTCAACGCCAACGCGTTCGGACTGAACGCCGACGGTAGCTTCAGCTACACCCACGACGGCAGCGCCGTCACGAGCGACAGCTTCTCTTATCGGGCCGTGGATAACGGCGGTCTCGAGAGCAACGTTGCCACCGTCACCATCTCGGTCGGCGACCCCACCGGTAGCGCGAACGCGATCTACATGGCGGACGTACGCTTCCAGATGAAGGGCCGCTCGCTCAACGTCACGGTAACGGTGCAGCGGGATTCGAACGCCGACGGTAACGTGGACGGCGGCGACGTCGGCGTGGGTCAGGCCATCGTGCACGGCACCCTCTGCTCGCTCGATGTACCGGGAGTGTGTCATTTCGATGGCTCGCCGATCGGGACCGGCGGCAACGGCCAGGCGACCTACAAGCTATTCGGCGCCACGGGGCAGTACGAGTACCGCTGGACGCGCATCGAGCACGAGACCTATACCTGGGATCCGAATCTGGACGCGACGAATCCATCCGAGGGGCCCTGAGCGTTGAACGGCGCGTCTAGCGTCAGTTCAATCGTTAACGGGTCGAAGGTAGAGAGAGATCTGTCCTCATCCGCCGGATCTTTGGATCGGGGTCCCCTACGCCACGCCGCCGTAGGCGACACCCGTAAGCTGCGCCATGTCGGTCTTGAACGTAGTCAGGTCCTCGATTGAGAACTGATTGAGGTGACGGTGTCCCGCGGCGCGCGCGAGCACGGTCATGAGCTCCACGGATGCCTCGAGGAATCGCGCCAACCGGGCGGCCGCCGTATCCACCGGCAGCCGGGCGCGCAGATGAGGCTTCTGGGTGGCGATGCCCACCGGGCAGTTGTTGGTATGACAGGCGCGCATGCCAAGACATCCGATGGCCTGGATGGCCGCGTTTGAGACGGCGACGCCGTCCGCCCCGAGTGCCATGGCCTTGGCGAAGTCCGCGGGTCCGCGCAACCCCCCCGTCGCGATGAGCGTCACGTCCGATGCGCCACTGGCATCGAGGTGGCGACGCGCCCTCGCCAACGCCGGTATCGTCGGCACGGAGATGTTGTCTCTGAAGATGAGCGGAGCCGCCCCGGTGCCGCCGCCCCTCCCGTCGAGGATGATGTAGTCGACACCGACCTCGAGTGCCGCGTCGATATCCTTCTCGATGTGCT
>CBDTYP010000406.1:0-2876 GCA_965364645.1 uncultured Gammaproteobacteria bacterium
TGCGTAACCACGAGGTCAACGAAGGATTCTTCGTCACCTCGTTGCTGTACGCGCTGATCCTTCCGGCCACCATTCCTCTGTGGCAGGTGGCGTTGGGGATCACGTTCGGCGTGGTCATCGCCAAAGAGGTCTTCGGCGGCACCGGTAAGAACTTTCTCAATCCCGCACTCGCCGGCAGGGCGTTTCTGTTCTTCGCCTATCCGGCACAGATGTCCGGCGACACCGTCTGGACGGCGGTGGATGGTTTCAGCGGCGCGACGGCGTTGTCGCTCGGTGCCTCCGGGGGCGTCTCGGCGATTGCCGGGGCCGATATCACGTGGATGGATGCATTCCTCGGCGTTATCCAGGGCTCCATCGGTGCGACATCCGCCCTCGCCTGCCTGTTGGGCGCGGTGTTCCTCATCTACACGCAGGTGGCATCGTGGCGCATCATCGCCGGCGTATTCCTCGGCATGGTGGCGACGTCGCTACTGTTCAATACCATAGGCAGCGACACCAATCCGATGTTCGCCATGCCCTGGTACTGGCACCTGGTCCTGGGTGGCTTCGCCTTCGGTATGGTTTTCATGGCGACGGACCCGGTCACCGCCTGCATGACCGACGCCGGGCGCTGGATCTTCGGAGTCCTCATCGGATTCATGACGGTCCTGATTCGCGTAGCCAATCCGGCGTTTCCCGAGGGCATCATGCTCGCCATTCTGTTCGCGAACCTCTGTGCACCGGTCATCGACTATGCGGTAGTTCGCGTGAACGTCAGACGCCGCAGGAAACGCGCTCGGGAGGAGAGCACGTGAGCCGGCTCGGAAAAGGAGGATTGAAGAGCATCCTCGCCCTGCCCAACGACAGCACGAGGAAGACGCTCATGGTAGCGCTCGTGCTGAGTCTCGTGTGTTCGATGCTCGTATCGGTTTCCGCGGTCGTGTTACGTCCCCTCCAGATCGAGAACGCATCCGTCGATCGTCAGCGCAACATCCTCGCAGCCGCCAATCTGCTCGACGAGGACGCCGATATCGCAGATGCCTTCGCGAGAATTGAGGCGCGCGTGGTAGATCTGGAATCGGGACAGTTCACCGACGATGTCGATGCGGGAAGCTTCGATCAGCGGCGCGCGGCACGTGATCCGACCCTGAGCACAGCCCTACCGAGAGATCGGGACATCGCGGGGATAGGCCGCCGGGCGCGGTACGCGACCGTCTATCTCGTCAAGGACGGCGAAGCGATCGAGCAGATCATTCTGCCGATACACGGCTATGGCCTCTGGTCGACGCTCTACGGCTTCATCGCTCTCGAGCCCGACCTCAACACCGTCGTCGGTCTCAAGTTCTACGAGCATGGCGAGACCGCCGGCCTCGGCGCCGAGGTGGACAACCCGGCATGGTATTCGAAGTGGCGTGGGCGTCGCGTGTTCGATTCCTCGGGCGCGCCGGTGCTGCGGGTCGCAAAGGGTGCCTCGACGGCCACCGGCGATGCCGCGGCCTATGAGGTGGACGGGCTGGCGGGCGCGACACTGACCAGCGACGGAGTGACGAACATGGTGCACTTCTGGCTTGGTGAGCAGGGATTCGGCCCATTCCTGGAGACCATGCGAAAGCGAATCGGCTCCTCATGAACAGAGAAGAGAAGAGAATCGTCCTCGACCCGCTGGTGGACGATAACCCCATCACCTTGCAGATCCTCGGTATCTGCTCGGCGCTGGCGGTGACGACGTCCCTCGCGCCGGCCCTGCTCATGAGCGCCGCCGTGACCGCCGTGCTCATACTGTCCAACGCCTCGGTGAGTCTCATACGGCATCACGTGCCGAGCAGCATTCGCATTATCGTCATGATGACAATCATCGCGTCACTGGTGATCATCGTCGATCAGATTCTCAAAGCGTTCGCATTCGAGCTGTCCAAGCAGCTCACGGTTTTCGTCGGTCTCATCATCACCAACTGCATCGTCCTCGGCCGCACAGAGTCTTTTGCGATGAAGAACGGGGTCAAGCTCAGCATCCTGGACGGCCTTGGCAACGCGCTCGGCTACAGTCTCATCCTGATTGTCGTGGCCATCTGCCGAGAGCTCATCGGAGCCGGCTCCCTGCTTGGCTACGAGATCCTTCCTCTCGTCACTGCGGGCGGCTGGTACAACCCCAACGGACTCATGCTGCTCGCGCCGAGCGCGTTCTTCATCATCGGTCTCCTGATCTGGGGCATCCGCACCTGGAAGACCGCCCAGGTGGAGAAGCCCGACTATCAGATCCACGAGGTCCACCGGACGGAGGTCGTGTGATGGCCGAATATACGAGTCTTCTGATCCAGTCGATATTCGTCGAGAACCTGGCGCTGTCGTTTTTCCTCGGCATGTGCACCTTCCTCGCCGTCTCGAAACAGATCGAGACTGCGCTGGGGCTCGGCGCCGCCGTCGTCGTCGTGCAGGGGATCACCGTTCCGGTGAACAACCTCATATTCCAGTTCCTGCTGAAGCCGGGCGCCCTCGCCTGGGCAGGCCTGCCCGAGCTCGACCTGAGCTTCCTCGGCTTCATCGCCTACATCGGCGTCATCGCCGCGCTGGTGCAGATCCTGGAGATGGCGCTGGATCGCTATGCGCCGGCCCTCTACTACGCGTTGGGGGTGTTCCTCCCGCTCATCACCGTCAACTGCGCCATTCTCGGCGGCACGCTCTTCATGGTGAATCGCGACTACGACTTCGGCGAGAGCGTGGTCTACGGCCTCGGCACTGGCATCGGTTGGGCGCTTGCCATCGTTCTGTTGGCCGGCATCCGAGAGAAGCTCAAGTACAGCGACGTGCCCGACGGGCTGCAGGGGCTCGGCATCACGTTCATAACCGTAGGGCTCATGTCTCTCGGCTTCATGGCGTTCTCCGGGATGAAGATCTAG
>CBDTYP010000407.1:0-2870 GCA_965364645.1 uncultured Gammaproteobacteria bacterium
CGACGTCGGACGTGCACTTCTCGAAAAGGGCATCGTAGCCTCGGTCCCAGTAGAAGAGAGATCGGGCAGCATCAATCATTGCGTCGTGATCATCCTTCGAGATCACATCCTCCACCAACGCCTTCGCCAGTGTTGCCCGCATGTTCACGAGGGGCACCGTTCGCGATCGATAGCCCATCTCCTCCGGCCCGTGGACGACAGCCACCTCGTCGTCGTCATCGATCACGCCGTCCCGGTACGCCTCGAAGACGCGTCCCACTCCCTGCATGCCGAAGGCCGACAGCTCGGCCGCCCGCAGCGCGCCCATACTCGAGCTGCCGTACACGTGCACGCCCCGGGACATGGCCCACAGGATCTCCTTGTGCCACACCGATGGCACGCCCTGAAAGCAGCCGTCGACGATGCCTATGACGTCCGCGCCGTCGTCGACGGCCATGAGCACGTCACCCTGGGCCGCCGGCGGCAGGTAGACGGCGTCGAGGATGCGCGCCGCATCCTCGACCGGGAGCGTCGGCCCGAGGAAGACACAGATATTCACGGCGACCGTACCCCGTCGAAGCCGTCCGTGAGGGCCCGGGCTCGGATGCCCGGAACATAGTCCACGTAGTGCTCGTCCGGCCCCTCGAGACCGGGCACGATGACCCGTACCACGGGAAGAGCGAACTCCGCCTTGGTGAGATCGACCACGATTACCCTGTCGAGACCCGCCGACTCGAGCCGTTCCATTGCCCACACGAGATCGCCCTTGATGGTGTCCGAGGTCCAGGAGGCGATGTCCGGAAACCCCCGATAGCCGGGCTCGCCATCATGTCCGGTGCGCGCGGCGATGGGAGGGCCGTCGTCATCGTCGTAGTCGTCCCAGGACATGTCGTCTCTCGCGCCGGCGATAAAGGTGGTGCGCGCCTGCGCGGCCTCGGTGAGCGCGCGGGCCAGCGCGACGCCGCGGGCGGGATGGCAGCCGCTCCCGAACGCCGCCTTCCCCCACACCGCACCCCGCTCGAGGGATGTCTCTCTGAGCTCCGCCACGCAGACGGGGATGCCGATGTCGGAGGTCGCATCCCACGTGCGCACGGAAAGTCCCGCATCACGGCAGCGTGCCATCAGATCGACGCACAACGCATCGTCCACGCTGTCCGGCGCGATCTCCGTCTCCTGCTTGCCGCGCGCATCCAGATAATTCCAGAGCGTCGTCGCGTCTCGCTCCACGACCTCGCAGAGCCCATGGCTCACAGCCTCGAGCGGATGATTGCCGGACGCGAGACCGTTGGTGCTCACACGAAAGCAGCCGCTCGCGGGCGGCGCCGATGCGGAGAAGTCGGTGTGCACCACCTCGTAGGGGACCCACGTCGCCACCTCCCGGATCAGATCGTATCCTTCGATCCAGAGCATTGGCATGTGGCGATGAAAGTATCCGCCCGCCGATTGGGGCAGTGTCGCGCCATCCACGACGGCGTGACTATTCAGCATCTCCTCGTAGCTCGCGAGCTTGAGGGGATTCAGGATCGTCTCCCCGTGATAGGTCTCGATGGCCTCCATCACTCCGGAGACCCGGGCGGCGTCGAGATCCGCGCCCTTGCCCTGGAACACCGAGACCGATCGGGAGTTCGGTCGGCACGCCATGACGACCGGAATGCCGATCTTGTCGAGCCCGGTGACGTTGGCGATCCGCGTGATTCCCATCTCGCCCAACAGGCCGCCCACCCGCTCGAGGGTGCGGGCAGGTTCCTCGACGCGCTCAGTGCCGCGAAAATATCTCTTCGCGGCGGCATCAAGCGCATCGATGTCGAGTGCCGTCACGCGGGATCCCTCATTCGCAGCTTGCGATGAACTCGCGGCTCTTGATCATGACCGGGAGATCGAGGCCCTCCGTCATGCCGCCGTAGCCAACCTCGATCACGCTGCGGGCGTCGGCGACGTCGCCTTCCCCCTTCAGCAGTCTCGCCAATTCGAGGGTCGCCTGCAGCTCGAGCAGGCGCGCCCGTTGCTCGCGGGCGATGGCGACGGCCTCGTGCAAGAACGCGATGGCATCCTCGGTACGAGTCCCATCGTCCTGCATGGTCAGCAGGGCCTGGCGGCGCTTGGTCGCGGCCGACCAGAATGCCGCCTCGTTGCGCAGCGCGTCCTGCAACGCCTCGTCGATGGCCGTCAGTCCTTCCGCCGGCTTTCCGGCCAGCCCGTAGACCTCGGCCAGCATCTCCAGGAAGAACGAGAAGTCCTCGGACGTCCCCGTCTCGCGCTGGGCGAGGATGCTCGCCCGCAGCTCCGAGAGACCTTCCTCCACCTTGCCGAGCCTCGCCAGCGCCCAGCCGCGAAACGCCCGCCCGCGAACCTCGTAATCGGCAAACTCGTGCTCGGCCCCGCATGCCACCAGCGCCTGAGCGCGCTCCAGCGTGCGGCCCGGATCGTCACACATGCGATCGAACGTCACCGCGAAGTCCAGTGCGTGGGCGAGACTCCCCGGTTGTTTCAGCTCCCGGGCGGCGTCAATCGCTCTCTCGATGCGGTCCGAGGCCTGATCCGGGAACCCGCGCAGACACAGCGCAACCGCACCGATGCCATGGGCACAGACCTGGGGGTCGTGACCGCCGTAGAGCGCGGCGTGATCCCGGTGGGCGTCGGCGTCGTACAGGCACTCGCCGATCTCGATGTACTCCAGGCACGACGTGAGGTTGCCCAGGTTGAACGACGTCGCCCAGCCGGAGTGATGCGCCTGCAGGACGAGGTCGGGCCGCTGCTCCCGGTCACCCAGCACGCGCATCTGATCCACGAGATCCATGGCGACCCTTGGGAAATCCGTGGAACGCACGTGGGCCGACCGGGGTGTGCATCATCGAGGGCGCCGCCCGGGCGCCCGCTACCGACTGGGGGGT
>CBDTYP010000408.1:0-2864 GCA_965364645.1 uncultured Gammaproteobacteria bacterium
GGGGCAGTTTCCTGCCGCGCCGCCCCCGGCCCACCTGGTAGTGCTCGAGATCCGCGGCCTTCAGCGTGACGTGGCGCTTGCCCGCGAGCACGGTGAGCTGGCCTCCGTCCGGTACAATGGCAATAGCCACCACGAACTCTTCCCGGGCCTTGAGACGGGCCGGCGGGATCTGGATGATCTTGAGCCCCTTGCCCCGGCCGAGCAGGGGCAACTCCTCCAGCTCCGTCACCAGCAGGTGCCCCGCCGAGGTGACCGCGGCCACCCAGCCGTCGTCGTTGTCCCGCAGGGGCTGGGGTATGAGCACGCCGGCATTGTTGGGGCGGGACAGCACCGCCTTGCCGGCCTTGTTCTTGGCGTACAGATCCCCCAAGCGCGCCACGAAGCCGTACCCCGCGTCGGAGGCGAGCAGGTAGCGGTCGTCGGCGTCCCCGATCATGACCCCGGCGAACACGGCGCCGGAAGGCGGCTTGACCCGTCCCGACAGCGGCTCGCCCTGGCCCCGGGCCGAGGGCAGCGTGTGCGCCGGCAATGTGTAGCAGCGGCCGGTGGAGTCCAGGAACACCGCGGCCTGGTTGCTGCGTCCCCTGTCCGATGCCTTGAAGCCGTCGCCGGACTTGTACCCGAGGGTCCGGGGATCCATCTCGTGTCCCTTCGCGGCCCGTACCCAGCCACGCTCGGAGAGCACCACCGTGATCGCCTCCGAGGGCACGAGCGCCGTCTGATCGATGGCCTGGGCCGTGTCCCGCTCGACGATGGGCGAGCGCCGTTCGTCGCCGTACTTCTCCGCGTCCGCGATGATCTCGTCACGGATGAGCCGTTTCAGGCGCCGCCGATCCTTGAGCGTCTTCGTCAGCGTCTGCCGCTCCTGCGCGAGCTCTTCCTGCTCGCCCTTGATGCGCATCTCCTCCAGCCTGGCGAGATGGCGCAGCTTGAGATCGAGGATCGCGTCGGCCTGGATGTCGCTCAACTTGAAGCGTTTCATCAGCACCGGCTTCGGCTTGTCCTCCTTGCGGATGATGGCGATCACCTCGTCGATGTTGAGGAAGGCGACGAGATAGCCCTCCAGCACGTGCAAGCGCGCCTCGACCTTCGCGAGGCGGTGCTCGAGGCGCCGGCGAACCGTGTCGGTGCGAAACGTCAGCCACTCGGCGAGCAGATCTTTCAGGTTCTTGAGCTGCGGCCTGCCGTTGATGCCGATGACGTTCATGTTGACCCGGTAGCTGCGTTCCAGATCCGTCGTCGCGAACAGATGCGACATCAGCTGCTCGACGTCGACGCGATTGGAACGGGGCACGACGACCAGTCGCGTCGGACTCTCGTGGTCGGACTCGTCGCGGAGATCCTCGACCAGAGGCAGCTTCTTCGCGAGCATCTGCGCTGCGATCTGCTCGAGGACCCGGGCCCCGCTCACCTGGTAGGGCAGCGCCGTGATGACGATGTTGCCGTCCTCGCGCTCGTAGCAGGCACGCATGCGCAATGACCCGTTGCCGCTCGCGTACATGGCCTTGATGTCCTTTACCGGGGTGATGATCTCCGCCTCGGTGGGGAAGTCGGGACCCTTGACGTGCTTGCAGAGGTCATTGAGGGTCGCCTTCGGCTCCTCCAGAAGGCGTACGCAGGCGGCGGCTATCTCGCGCAGATTGTGGGGCGGGACGTCCGTCGCCATACCGACGGCGATGCCGGCGGCGCCGTTCAAGAGCACGTGGGGGAGCCGTGCCGGCAGCATGGCAGGCTCGTCGAGGCTGCCGTCGAAGTTCGGCACCCAGTCCACGGTGCCGTCGCCGAGCTCCGATAACAGCACTTGGGCGAAGGCCGTGAGCCGTGATTCCGTGTAGCGCATGGCGGCGAAGGACTTGGGATCGTCCACGGAGCCCCAGTTTCCCTGGCCGTCGATGAGGGGGTAGCGAAAGGAGAACGACTGGGCCATGAGCACCATGGCCTCGTAGCAGGCGCTCTCTCCGTGGGGATGGAACTTACCGAGGGTGTCGCCCACCGTGCGCGCGGATTTCTTGTACTTGGCGCCCGCGTTGAGACCAAGCTCCGACATGGCGTAGACGATGCGCCGCTGCACGGGCTTGAGCCCGTCACCGATGTGCGGCAGGGCCCGATCGAGAATCACGTACATGGAGTAATCCAGGTACGCCTTCTCGGTAAAGTCCTTGAGCGGGATGCGTTCGACGTCTTCGAAGATTTGCTCGGTCATGGGTTGTCGTTAAACCTCCGCGAGATCGCCCTTCTTCTCGAGCCAGGACTTGCGGTCCGGCGCGCGCTTCTTGGCCAGCAGCATGTCCATGGTCTTGTGGGTGCCGTCGCCGGCCGCGACCGTGAGCTGCACGAGCCGGCGGGTGGTGGGTGCGATGGTGGTCTCCCGGAGCTGCAGCGGGTTCATCTCCCCGAGGCCCTTGAAACGCTGCACGCTTACCTTTCCCTTGCGCTTCTCCGCGGCGATACGATCGAGCGTGCCCCGCTTCTCGTCGTCGTCGAGCGCGTAGAACACCTCCTTGCCGACGTCCACGCGATAAAGCGGCGGCATCGCGACGTACACGTGCCCGTTCTCCACCAACGGCGCAAAGTGGCGCATGAAGAGCGCGCACAGGAGCGCGCCGATGTGGGAACCGTCGGAATCCGCGTCCGCCAGGATGCAGAGCCGCCGGCGGAGTCGCCCTCGACCAGAAAGAGCTCGGTGCGCGCCGCGTCCTGGGACGAGCAGTCGGAGAGCTTGCCGGGGAGCGCCGGGCCGCTCGTGACCTTCTTGCGCACCACCTTCTTGCGGTTGCGCTGACGCAGCTGCGCGTTGCTGATGGCGATGTCCGCGATGCGATCGCCGGACTCGTGATGCTGGTTGAGCCACAGGCTGAACGCGT
>CBDTYP010000409.1:0-2860 GCA_965364645.1 uncultured Gammaproteobacteria bacterium
TACACCGCCGTGTAGCCGCCGTCCACGGTCCAGACGGCGCCGGTGACGAAGGAAGCCTCGTCCGAGGCGAGGAAGGCGATGACGCTCGCCACCTCCTCGGGTTGTCCCAGGCGGCCCATGGGGTGGCGGTTCGCGATCATGGCGTGCGTCTCGGGGTTCTCGGTGACCGAGCGGGTGAGCTCGGTGTGGATGAAGCCGGGGCAGACGACGTTGGCGCGAATGTTCTCCTTGGCGAAGGTGGCGGCGAGATCTCTCGTCAGCTGGAGGATGCCTCCCTTGCTGTGGGGGTAGGGGTTGAAGCCGTCGGAGAGACCGAACCAGTCCGGGTAGACGCGTAGCCCCATGACGGACGCGAGGTTCACGATGGCACCGCCCCCTCCAGCGCGCATGGCCTCGACGGCGGCGTGGCACGCGAGCAGGGTGCCCTTGACGTTGACGGTCATCACCTTGTCCCAGGCTTCCTCGAAGTCGGCGTCGGGGTCCACGTTGCGGCGGGTGATGCCGGCGGAGTTGACGAGGATGTCGACGCCTCCGAAGCGCTCCCGGGCCGTCGCCACCATGGCCTCGACGGCGCCGCGGTCGGTCACGTCCGTCGCGACGGCGTGGCCGGACGCGCCCAGCTCCCCGGCCACCCGCTCGGCGCCGGCCCCGTCCACGTCTGCCGCGACCACGTGGGCGCCGCGCCCGGCGAAGAGCCGCGCGCAGGCGCGCCCGATGCCGGAGGCGGCACCCGTGACGATGGCGGTCTTGCCGTCGAGCTGGCGGCTCATGGTTCTTCCCTCCCCGCGGGCACTTTGGCACATGTCGAGGATGGCTGGAACCGGTGATAGGATGCGGGGCGACCATGGGAATTGACCTACTTGCACCGACCGGCCCGGACTGGCTGCACGCGCGGCTCAGCGCGGGCGGGACGATCCTCATCGACGGCGGCACCGGTACCGAGCTCGAGCGCCGGGGCGTGCCCATGAATGATCGGGCCTGGTGCGGCGCCGCCAACATCGATCACGCCGACGTGCTGAGGGACATCCACGAGGACTACATCCGCGCCGGGGCCGAGGTCATCACCGCCAACACATACGCCTCGTCCCGCCAGGTCCTCGCGCCCAGCGGCCTGGGCGACGACGTGGAGCGCGCCAATCGGGTAGCGGTAGAGGCCGCCCTGGAGGCACGCCGGCGCGCCGCGAGGCACGAGGTCGCCGTGGCGGGCTCCATGTCCGACTTCATCGCCGACCGGGACAACCCCGAGTGGCGGAAGGAGAGCCGCCTGCGCGCGACCTATCGCGAGCAGGCGGAGGTGCTGGCCGAGGCGGGCGCGGACCTGCTGGCCATGGAGATGATGCAGGAGCCGGAGATCGCCATCCCGGCCATCGAGGCCGCTCTCGACACCGGGCTGCCCGTGTGGGTCGGCTGCAGCTGCCGCCGGGTGGATGGGCGGCTGGTCTACTTCGACACCGTCGAGAGAGATTTTCGCGAGCTGCTGGAAGCCATCGACGGGCTGCCGGTAGGCGTCATCGGCATCATGCACAGCGAGATCCCGGATATCGTCCCCGGTCTCGAGGCGGTGCGCGAGCGTTGGGCCGGTCCCCTCTCCGTGTATCCCGAGTCCGGCTACTTCACGATGCCTCACTGGCAGTTCGTGGACATTGTCTCGGCCGACGATCTCGTTGCTGAGGCGCGAGTGTGGCGGGAACGGGGTGTGCAGATCATCGGGGGGTGCTGCGGGATCGGCCCCGAGCACATCGCCGCGTTGCACACGGCATTGGGGAACGAAAGAGCTCCGTCATGAGCAAGATGCTGATGCCCATCGTCTACGTGGGACTCGGCGGATTTCTGGGCGCTGTGCTCCGATACCTGACGACTCTCGCGACCCAGGGGATCTCCATCACGTTTCCCTACGGTACCCTGGTCTCGAACCTGTTGGGGTGCTTCGTCATCGGCATCATCGCGACTCTCGCCATGGGCACGACGCTGCTCTCCACGGAGGCGCGCCTTTTTCTCGCGACGGGTGTGTGCGGCGGGTACACGACTCTTTCATCGTTGATCTACGAACTCTCGCGTTTCGTCGACGACGGTGAAGTCTTCAACGCGTCCATCTATCTCGCGGCCACCTTCGTCGGCGCCGTCGTCGCGTTCTATCTGGGCACCTTGCTGACGACCTTTCTTCTGAGACCGCAGATGTAAGACATGGAAATCAAGGGTACGGCCAAGTTGCTGAGGGTGTTCGTGGGGGAATCCGACAAGGTCGGCCACTCTCCACTCTACGAGGTGATCGTGAAGCGGGCTCGCGAGCAGCACCTCGCCGGCGCGTGCGCGTGGCGGGGCGTCCTCGGCTTCGGCGCCAGCGCACGCATGCGCACGGCGAAGGTTCTCGATCTCTCCAGCGATCTCCCGATGGTGATCGAGATCGTCGACGAGGAGAGCAAGGTAGACGCGTTCATCCCGACTCTCCACGACTTGTTCGAGGAGGCGGACTCGGGCGGGTTGATCACGATCGAGAAGGTGGATGTCATACGCTACGTACACGCCTCGGACGACAAGTGCTGATGCTCGAGTGGCATCTGTATCTCGTTAGAACGCGGCAGGGGAGTCTCTATACGGGTATCGCGACGGACGTCACCCGTCGCATGGGAGAGCACGAGAGCGATCGCGGCGCCAAGTACCTTCGCTCCAGGGGACCGCTGAAGCTCGTCTACCAGACGAAGATCGGCGATCGCTCTCTGGCGCTCCGAGCGGAGCACGGCATGAAGAAGCTCGCGAAGTCGCAGAAAGAGGCAATTATCGCCGGGGCACCCGCGGGGGACGATCTTCTCGCGATTCTGGGCCTGAGCGAAGAGGCGTCCTTGTGAGTGCGGAATACATC
>CBDTYP010000410.1:0-2859 GCA_965364645.1 uncultured Gammaproteobacteria bacterium
TCGAGTCCATGGTGTCTATCCGCGACGACGAGCGGCCCGCCGATCCCCATCTCGGTCTCGGCCTCTACATCGTCCGTCTCATCGCCGAGGCCCACGGCGCGCGCGCCCGGGCTTTCAACCTGCCCGCGGACGACGGCGTGGTCATGGAGATTGCGTTCCCGGCTGCTCCCGACGTTTAGCCGACTCCCAGGATGCATCCATCCGTTCCAGTGTCGCGTCCTCGAGGCGCTCGCCTCGTTCCGCGAAGTCCTGCTCCATGCGCCGGAAGCGCCACTCGAACTTGCCGTTTGCCCGGCGCAGCGCGCCGTCCGCGTCGACGCCGAGATGGCGGGCGAGGTTGGCGCACGTGAACAGCAGATCGCCCAGCTCTTCCGCCGCCTGCTCGTTGCCATCGTCCGCCGCGATAGCGTCCTCCAGCTCTGCCAGTTCCTCCCGGAGCTTGGGCACCACCCCTTCGACATCGGGCCAGTCGAATCCCCGGGAGGCTGCCGCGCGCTGCAGCTCGGTGGCCCTCTCCAAGGCCGGCCGCCCCCCGCGCACCCGATCGAGGACGCTCGCCGGACGGCCCGCCCCCCGGGCGGCCCGCTCCGCCTCCTTGTGGGCCTCCCAGGCAAGGGTCTGCTCCTCCGGCGTGGCGATGGTCTCGTCGCCGAACACGTGGGGGTGACGCCTCTCGAGCTTGTCGGCGATGGCGGTGGCGACAGCATCGAAGTCGAACGCACCCCGCTCCTTCCCCATGCGGGCGTGGAACACCACCTGGAAGAGCAGATCGCCGAGTTCGTCGCGCAGATCGCCCATGTCGTCCCGGGCGATGGCGTCGGCCACCTCGTAGGCCTCCTCGATGGTATAGGGGGCGATGGTCTCGAAGTCCTGCTCGCGATCCCACGGACAACCCCGCTCCGGGTCCCGGAGTGCGTCCATGATGGCGATGAGTCGGTCGATAGGCGTCACCGGATGGGTCCCCCAGAGGCGATGGCGCCGGCGGCGCCCTGGGGCCGCATTCTAACAATCACGAGCTTCCCCCGGATGCCATTGTGAAGCAGCCCACACATTGAAAACGCACCGCTTTCTCTCCAGTAGCGCTTCAACTAAGCTGCATAAGTACGTAGGAACGGTTAAGTTGTTTGGGGGGGCCGTTCACGAATCTCCAGCAACGGGACTCCTCGACGGAGTTCACCGGCGGATCCCGTGAACGGCGTGGAGCATGAGTTCGCCAATGAGCGCTAGTCGAATCGCGGACAGCTTCGTCGGCCGCGCGCTGACGCTGATTCTCCTGCTCGCCTGGGCGCCCGCACACGCCGTACAGATCCCCCCCGAGACCACCTACGCCGACAATCAAAGCGTCGACGACGATCTCTGGTACGTCATCGAGCAACGCAGCCGCTTCCTGCAGGCGGAGTCCGCCCTGTCCCGACGCGAGATGCGGCGCTTCCGGGAGCTCCAGGACGAGCTGCGGGACTATCCCCTCTACGCGTATCTCGAATTCGCGGATCTGTCGCGGCGCCTCGGCTCTGCCGGCAGCGACGAGATCGAATCCTTTCTCGAGCGTAATGCCGACACACCCCTTGCCTGGCGTCTGCGCCGCACCTGGCTGAAGCTCCTCGCCCGCCGCGGGCACTGGGACGACTTCCTCGCCGTCTACGAGGGGACCGGCGACACCACCATGCAGTGTCAGTGGCTGCGGGCGCTCATCAACGCGAACCGGGCCGACGAGGCCCTGCCCCGGGTGGAGGCCCTGTGGCTCGTCGGCCGCTCCCAGCCGCCGGCATGCGATCCGGTGTTCAAGGCGTGGCGTGAAGCCGGCTACCTCGAACGAGGGCTCGTGTGGCAGCGCATCGAGCTCGCGGTGCGCGCTGGGCGCCCGTCGCTGGCCGGGTATCTCACCCGGTATCTCGACGCAGGCGAACGGCCGCTTGCGAAAGAGTGGCTGCGGGTGCGCAAGCAGCCGTCCCGGATTAAGCGGGTCGCCTCCATGGATGGGGATCGTGAGGTCATCGAATCAATCCTCGTTTATGGCATCGAACGCCTCGCGCGGCGGGATCCGGAAAAGGCGGCGGCGGCGTGGGAACGCCTGCGCACGCGGTTCGTGTTTTCGGGCGCGGCCGTCGCGAGCGTGCATCGACGCATCGGTCTTACCTACGCGTTCCGGCACCGGGTCGAGGCCCTCTACTGGTTGAACGCGATCCCCGAGGCCGAGATGGATCAACGCGCCGTCGAGTGGCGCATCCTGAGCTCGATGCGTCACGGGGAGTGGCGTCGGGCGTTGGATCAAATCCTCGCGGCCGGAGGCGGCGAACAGATCCGCGCGCCCGCCTCGCAGCGCTGGAGCTACTGGCTCGCGCGCACCCTCGAGTCCCTGGATTGGCACGAGGACGCCGACGCCATCTACGGGGAGCTCGCCCGGGAGCGGAGCTACTACGGATTTCTCGCCGCGGATCGCATCGATCGAGAGTACCAGCTGAACCACCGGACCCTCGAGTACAGCGACCACGAGATGCGCCTTCTGGCGGCCGAGCCCGGCGCGATGCGTGCACGAGAGCTCTACAGCCTCGGGCGTACCGTCAATGCGCGACGGGAGTGGCGCATGTTCATCCGGGGCATGACCGATCAGGAACTCGCGAGGGCGGCGAAGCTGGCCGATGCCTGGGGATGGCACGGACGCGCCATCATGACAGTGGCGCGCACGCCCCATCTCGACGATCTCGAGATGCGCTTCCCGCTGGCTTACCGCGATCGCGTCCTCGAGCAGGCCAGCGCCAATCGCATCGATCCGGCGTGGATGTATGCCATCGTCCGCCAGGAAAGCGCATTCATGGCGGACGCACGATCGCCCGCGGGCGCACTCGGCCTCATGCAGAT
>CBDTYP010000411.1:0-2855 GCA_965364645.1 uncultured Gammaproteobacteria bacterium
CCGCCGTCGAAGAAGCGCCTGAGCCCGCCGGCATCCGGGATGCGTCGCAGCCCGGTACGGACGCGGACACACCGGCGTGCACCGCCTTCCCCGGCGAGATACGCCCGGTGACCGTATTGTTCGCCCGATTCTCGGAGTCAGGTGATGACGAGGGTCCACCCGATCCCGAGCAGCACCATCGCATTGCACAAACCTTTCAGGATGTCGCCGACGCGGCGGTAGCCCGCTACGGGGGACATGTGGACAACCGCCTCGGTGACTCCGTGGTGGCGCTCTTCGGTGTTCCCATCGCCCATGGCAACGATGCCGAGCGCGCACTGCGGGCGGCCATGGATATCCGCTCCGCGACACGCCCGATCGCCGACGGCAAAGTCGCTTCGGTGGCCGCTCACGTGGGGATTGCCTCGGGGCAGGCGGTCGTCGGCGCGGACGCGACCGGAAGGGGCGAGTACACGATCGCCGGAGACGGCGTGGACGTCGCTCATCAGCTCGAGCACGCTTCGGGCCCCGGTGACGTACTGGCAACGCGGTCCGTCGTTGCCGACGCCGCCCGCTTCTTCGATTCAGAGCCCGTGAAAGGTTTCGCGGCGCGATCCCGCGGCCGCCCGCTGGACGTAGAACGCGTTCAGTCGTTGCGGGAAATTCCGCGCTGGGTGCGCTCGACGAGATTTGTTGGACGCCGGGTCGAACTCATGCAGATCGAAAGCGTGCTCGATGCCGTGCGTGATTCGGACCGCGCGCACATCGTCTACGTGCGTGGTGAGCCGGGGATCGGCAAGACACGCCTGCTCGAGGAAGCGGCGGCGCTCGCCGAGACGAAGGATTTTGGGTGCTATCGCGCACTCATACTGGACTTCGGCACGAGCAAGAGCGAGGAAGTGCAGAGCGCCCTTGCTCGCGGGCTGCTGGGTATCGATCCCGGAGCCGACGAGGCGGAGAGAGTCCGCGTGACGGGTCGCACCATCGACGCGGAGATCATCGGCACCGACCGACGGGTTTTCTTGAATGATCTGCTTGATCTGCCGCAGCCCCTCGAGCTCAAGTCGCGCATCGACGCCATGGATGACGGTGTCCGAACCCAAGGACGAACGGACGTGCTGACCGATCTCATCCGCTACCGCAGCATCGAGAGTCCCGTGCTCGTAATGATCGAAGATCTGCACTGGGCGGATTCGCCCGTCATCGAACGCCTCGCCGTCCTCGCGAGTGCGCTCAGCAAGGCGCGCGTTGCCTTTCTCATGACCTCCAGAGTCGAGGGTGACCCACTGGATCAGCCATGGCGCACGGCGACCCGCGAGGTTCCGTTGGTGACGATCGATTTGCGCCCGCTCCCCGATACGGATGCGGCACTGATTGCGAACGCTCTCTCGAAGCAATCGGAGGGATTTTTAAAACGCTGCATCGAACGGGCGCAAGGCAACCCACTGTTTCTCGAACAGCTCCTGCGCGTCGCTTCCGAGGACGAGGCTGTAGAGACGATCCCATCCAGCGTTCAGGAGCTCGTGCTCTCGAGAAGCGACCGGCTCGGCACGCAGGACCGCGACGCCCTGCGGGCCGCCTCCGTCCTCGGACAACGCTTCGACATCGATGCCCTGCGGGCGCTGCTGCCCGTGGGCGACTACGTGTGTACGGAGCTCGTGAACCACGACCTCGTCCGCCCGGAACGCGACGGCTATCTATTCGCCCACGCGCTCATTCGTGAAGGCATCTACGCCTCGCTGCTCTCAGACACCCGACGCGAGCTGCATCTCGGCGCCGCCGAGTGGTTCGTGTCGCGGGACCTCGGCCTGCACGCTGCCCACCTCGAGGCCGCCGGCGACCCGAGGGCACCCGATGCCTATCGGAAGGCTGCGCACCAGGAGTTTCACGCCTATCGTGTCGATCGCGCGCTGCAGCTTCTGAACCGGGGACTCGAAATCGTATCGGACGCGCTTTCCTGCCCCCTTCTGAACCTCAAAGGCGAGATTCACTACCATGTTGGTCCCACCACGGAGGCCCTCACCACCTATCGGGCGGCGCTCGCCACGGAACCAGATGACGCCGATCGGTGCCATGCCCTCGTAGGAATGGCTATGTGTCTACGCATGGTCGATGACTACGACGGCGCCGCGACCGCGCTCGATGAAGCCGAGCCGATCGCCGAGGCCGAGGCACTCTGGGCGGACCTCGCGCGTGCCTGCATCACGCGGGCCAATCTTGCATTCTCCCTGGGAAATACGGACGAATGTCTCCCCTACGCCGAGCGCGCACTGGATTATGCGCGGCGAGCCAGCTCGGTCGAGCTCGAGACCCATGCGCTGGGTATCATCGGCGACGCCCAATATGCGACCGGGCACATTCAATCCGCCCATGAGTATTTTCTGCACTGCATCGACGCCGCGCGGCGCAACGGTCTCGGCCGTCTGGAAGTTGCCCATATCTGCCAGGTCGCCGGGGGCACGCTCATCTACATGTTGGATCTGCGCCGCTCACTGGCCGACAGCAAACGGGCCCTGGAGCTCTCAGGGGAGTTCGGCTCCCTGCGCAGTCAGACACAAATATCGTTGTCGATCTCCAACAGCGCCTACTATCTCGGCGAATTCGCGGAAGCCCGGGCCCACGCAGAAAACACGCTGCGACTTGCCAATCAGCTCGGCGGCCGGCGCACGATAGCGCGCTATCGGCACTATCTAGGTCGCATACTCAATGCAGAGGACAGGCGGCGAGAAGCACGTGAGGTCCTCGAGGAGGGTCTCCGCATCGCCCGGGAGACCGGCATTGGGTACGTCGGCGGCTCCATCTTCGGGGCTTTGGCCCGAGCTACCGAGGATGCGCGGCGGCGGCGAGAGATCGTGGAACAGGGCGAGGCACTGCTC
>CBDTYP010000412.1:0-2826 GCA_965364645.1 uncultured Gammaproteobacteria bacterium
TGGCGATGAACATGGGCGCCATGATGGCCGCGTCGTAGGACTCCCGGGCCACCAGTACGCCGAAGATGAGCCCGGTGGCCGTCGTCAGCGTGAGGCGCCAGATGAGCAAGAGCGCCCCGACCGGTTTAGTCAGGCGATTCATGCGCCGCTCCATGAGCGTCCAGAGATACAACGCGGCCAACGCGACGAAGCCCGTATAGAAAAATACGTTCCAGGCGAACACGGAGCGCATGTTGAAGTGCGTGAGCGCGACCGTCAGCCGCTCCGGGCGGCCGAGGTCGAGGGTGATGATGGCGAGGCCGCCGAGGAGCAGCGCGATCGCGAGGAGCGCTGACAGCCGCCCGTAGGGCGCGTAGATCTTCTGCCCCATCACCGACGACATCGAAGCAGCGTTCAGCGCGCCGGACGCGGTGACGATCAGGAACACCGCGAAGACATGGGGGATCCCCCAGACGATCTGATTGGTCATGCCCGTCACGTGATGGCCTTGCGCATCCATCGTGTGAGCGGCCCAGAGACCCGCGGCAATGATCGCGGCGAGCACGGCCAGCAGGGCATAGAAAGCGTTGCCGCGACCGTCGATGACGGTGAAGTCCGTGTAACCCCCGATGTTGTCTGTCATCGCCATGCCGTCAGCGCTCAGAGATCCTCGTAACGGATGCCGGTATTGAGTCCCAGATCGGCGCGCAGCTCCTGGGTGTCGTCATCGGCCAGCTCCATCGCGAGCTCGCTCGTGGGATTGTTCAGATCGCCGAAAAGGATGGCCTTGTGTCCCGCGCTGGCGCAGGCCTCCGCGCAGGCCGGGATGCGCCCGTTACCCTCGTCGATGCGGTGCACGCACAGGTTGCAGCTCTCGACAGTGCCCTTGCCCCGGGGCGACCACGGCTTCTGATCGCTCAGGTTCTCGTGGACGAAGGAGCGCGCCTTGAACGGGCATGCGAGCATGCAGTAGCGGCAGCCGATGCAGCTGTGCTTGTCGACGAGCACGATGCCGTCGGCACGCCGGAACGAGGCGCCCGTGGGGCACACGTCGACGCAAGGCGGGTCCTCGCAATGCTGGCACATGAGGGGCAGCGAGACCTCGCGGCCCGTCGCCTTGTCCCGCAGGGTTACCTTGCGAATCCACTGGGCATCGGTCTCGGGACGGCCGTGCCCGCGGATGCCGTGCTCGTCGTTGCACGCGGTCACACAGGCGTCGCAGCCCGTGGCGCACTTGTCCGTGTCGATGAGCATGCCCCAGCGCTGCGCGCCGCTGACAGGATCGGTCGCTGCATTGGCATGGGGAAAGTCAATGAAACGCGCACCGGCGGCGAGACCAGCGGCCGCCACGCCGGCCCTCGCGAGGAAGCGCCTGCGGCTCCGATCGGCGAGAGGGCTGTCCGCCGCGCCCATCAATCGGCTCCCGGGACACGGGCGACGGACACCGTCGCCGGAGACATCCATTCCGGCAACACGGCGCTCGACTTCTTGCCCGCCGGCACCGTGGCATGACACTCGAAGCAATCCATGCGCGCGCCCGCGAAATTGTGGCAGCTCTCGCAGAACTGACCCTTGGCGTTTACGGGGATGGCGGCGCCCCGGGCGTCGGTCTGCGCGTGGCAGTCGATGCAGCCGACGAGGCTGTGCTTCGCGCCGCGGATACCACCGTGCACCGTGTCGTCGCGCTGGTGCGTGAGAAAATGCATGTGTTCCCTGCGCATGATGTCGGTGGGCTCGACACAGGCTTCGCCCTTTGTGGCTGGGGGGATTGTAGGAAGCAAAGCACTGCTATCGTCGGCTGCGGTTACGGTGGCGGTGGCGCAGAGCAGAGCAAGGCCCAACAGCACACCAATGCTGTAGAGTCTTCGTATCACTCACCCATGCCCATGTCGATGTAGCCGCTGGGGCACACGTCGGAGCAGATGTGGCAGCCGATGCACTTCGCGTAGTCGGTGTCCACGTAGCGCCCGGTGGTGCGCTGGTCCTTCTTGACCCGGAAGACCGCGTCCTGGGGACAGAAGATCACGCAGTTGTCGCACTCGATGCACATCCCGCAGCTCATGCAGCGTTCGGCCTCCTTGATGGCGTCTTCTTCCGAGAGCGCGATGATGCGTTCCTCGAAGTCACCCAGCACCTCCTCGCCCGCGGGCACGCGTTCGCCGCGCTGGATGCGCGGCGTCTCGGGGAAATGGGCGAGGAAGACGTCCTCGGCGGCGATGATCTCGCGCCCGGATCGATCCTCGAAGTTGTGGATGGCGAAATTGGCGGCGTCGGTGCCCCATTCCTCGCTGTAGTCATAATCGTCGGGGCCGAGACTCACCTCGCGGAGCTTCTCCAGCAGACTGAAATGGTGGACGTCCACCTTGGGGCGACGCTTCTGATCGTCGTCGTGGAGATAGCGATCGATGCAATCGGCGGCGATGGAGGCGTGGCCGATGGCCGTCACCAGCAGATGGGGGCGGATGATGTCGCCGGCGACGAAGTGGCCCTCGCGCTCGGGGATGCGGTAGTGGGCGTCCGCATTCATGAGCCCCCTGCCGTTGTCGAAGGACTCGAGTCCCGTGAGATCGCCGCTCTGACCGATGGCCGAGACGATGAGATCCGCCTCGATCTCGAACTCGGTGCCCGCCTTCGGCTGCGGCACGTTGTCCACCATCTCGCACTCCGCGAGTCTCAATGCCCGGGCGCGGCCCCCCTCGTCCAGCAACACCTCAATGGGCATGACGCCGTCGCGGATGGTGACGCCCTCGGTCAACGCGTCCTCCACCTCGTGCTCGGCGGCGGTCATGTCGCTTTGGGGGAACAACGACGTGAGCGTCACGGTCGCGCCGGTGCGCGCGGCGGCCA
>CBDTYP010000413.1:0-2818 GCA_965364645.1 uncultured Gammaproteobacteria bacterium
CCGCGCCGGCCAGCAACTCCCGGGTCTGATCGACGGCGCTGCCGATCAGCTGCGGGATGAAGATCTGAGTGACGGCGACGAGGGCGGTCGCGACGACGGCGATACAAAGCCGCCACGGATAGTCCACGGCCATAGCCGTGACCCGGCGCAGCGCCCGGGGATCGAAACCGACCGCCGCCCGATGCCCGTGTCCCGAGTGGGGCAGGAGGGGCGCGGACCCGGCATCGTGGTCCTGATAGCTAGTCGCGGTCGTCGATTGCATTTCCAAGAGTTCTTCGTGAGTCCGGATGATGCCGAAAATGGTTCATAATTCTTTAATGCAGCTCTCCCCTGTCATTTGCCTAAGTCGCGACCGCATTGGCGCAAGAGGAAGGGCTCGTTCTCTCCGACGATCACTGGGTCTCCATCGCATTCATGCGTACCTACCTCGCCGAGCACGGCATAACCCCCGACATCCGCCATGTCGCGAAGCACCTGGCCACCCACCTCGGGTGCGACAAGAAGCAGGGCAAGGCGCGGCTCTTCGAGCTGTTTCCCTACGGCTACGTGAAGCAGGCCTGCAAGATCGCCGGCATGAAACGTCCCCGGGCGTGGAGCACGGGGTAGAACTCCGGCTCGGTGATCGCCAGCTAGCCTCCGGCGATCTTCGGAATGACGTGCACCTCGCTCTCCGGACCGATGGCCGCGAAGAGCGCATCCTGAAAGATCTCGCCGTCGATGGCGACGGCGATACCCTCTTCCAAGTGTGGCGCGAGTTCAGGAAAGCGCGCGCCGAGCTGCGCGAACAGCTGGCGCACGTCCTTCACGTCGAGATCGAAGTCGCCCTGACCGTCGCTGAACTGCTTGAGATTCCCGTTCAGGACTACCTTCGCCACCCGCCTATTCCGCGGCGTCCGCCAGCGGGCCCTTCGATGCGTCGATTGCCGCCAGTACCTTCGGCGGCGACATGGGCAGCTCGTTGAAGCGGATGCCGATGGCCTGCTCGATGGCGTTGGTGATGGCTGCCATGGGCGGGACGATGGGCGTCTCGCCGACGCCGCGCACACCGAAGCGGTGCGTCGGGTTGGGGACCTCGACGATGACGGTGTCGATCATGGGCACGTCGGAGCACACAGGGATGCGATAGTCGAGGAAGCCCGCGTTCTGCAGCTTGCCGTCGTCACCGTAGACGTACTCCTCGTTCAGCGCCCAGCCGATCCCCTGCACGGCGCCGCCCTGCAGCTGCCCCTCCACGTAGGCGGGACTCACGGCCTTGCCGGCATCCTGAATTGCGGTGTAGCGGAGGATCTTCACGTGGCCCGTTTCCACGTCCACCTCCACATCGACGATGTGGGTGCCGTAGCTCGGCCCCGCGCCCTGGGCGTTGATGGCCGCGTTGCCCACCAGCGGACCGCCGGTCTTGTTGGCCATGGCGGTGATGTCCGCGAGCGACATGGGCTCGAAGGCGCCGGCGTTGCTGCTCGCCGGACGCGCATGTCCGTCTTCCCAGATGACCGCGTCCACGGGGATGTCCCACATCTTCGCCACCCGCTCGCGCATCTTGTCGATGACGTCCCTGGCCGCCTCGACGACCGCCATACCGCTCGCGAATGTCGCGCGGCTGCCGCCGGTGAGGAACGTGTAGCCGAGAGAGGCGGTATCCCCGATGTGCGGATGCACCTTGTCGAGGTCGATACCGAGCTCTTCGGCCGCCATCAGGCAGAGCGACGCCCGCGAGCCGCCGATGTCCGGCGTGCCCACCACCAGATGGACGCCGCCGTCCTCGCTCATGTTCAACGTGGCGCAGCTCTCGCCGCCGATGTTGAACCAGTACCCGGAGGCGACGCCACGACCCTGATGCTTGCCGAGGGGCGCCTGGTAGTGCTCGTGCGCCTTCGCGGCCTCCAGGGTCTCGACCAGGCCGACTACTCCGAGCTTCGGTCCGTAGACGGTCTGCGTGCCCTCCTTGGCCGCATTCTTCAGACGCAGCTCGAGCGGATCCATGCCGAGCTTCTTCGCCAGCTCGTCGATGACGCACTCGGCGCCGTACTCGGCGATGGGCGCGCCGGGCGCGCGATATGCGGCGACCTTCGGCCGGTTGACGACGACGTCGTAGCCGACGGTGCGCGCGTTCTCGAGATCGTAGGGGGCGAATGCGCACATGCAGCCGAGCTGCACCGGCGAGCCCGGGAAGGCGCCGGCCTGATAGTGAAACAATCCGTCGGCGGCGGTGATGCGCCCGTCCTTCTTCGCGCCGATCTTGATGCGCATGTGGGCGCCGGACGTCGGGCCGGTCGCGCGGAACACTTCCTCGCGGGTCATGGTCATCTTCACCGGCTGGCCGGACTTGCGCGACAACGCGAGTGCGAGCGGTTCCAGATACACCACCGTCTTGCCGCCGAAGCCGCCGCCGATCTCCGAGGCGGTGACGCGCAGCTTCGAGATATCCATCCCCAGCAGCCTCGCGCAGTGACCACGGACGACGAAGTGACCCTGGGTCGTGCACCAGAGCTCCGCCTTCCCGTCCTCGGCGACGCTCGCGAGACAGGCGTGGGGCTCGATGTACGCCTGATGCACGGGCTTGGTGCTGAACTCGCGCTCGACGATGACGTCCGCGTCGGCGAAGCCTGCGTCCACGTCGCCGATGGCGAACTCGACCCGCTTCGCGACGTTGGACGGCTTCTCCGGCGCGGGCTCGACACCCTGGGTGATCATGCCGTCGTGGAGCAGCGGTGCGTCGGGCTTCATGGACTCCATCACGTCGATGACGTGGGGCAGCACCTCGTACTCGACGTCGATCAGCGACAGGGCCTCGAGGCCGACCGATTCGCTGACGGCG
>CBDTYP010000414.1:0-2816 GCA_965364645.1 uncultured Gammaproteobacteria bacterium
GCTGGCGGCATGGCGCGATGTCGGTCACGAGAATTTTTCCCGTGTGCCGTACGAGGACAGCGTGCTCCCGATAGTGGAAGCGGGGAGGGCGGAGCTGGTGAACAACGACTTCGCACTGGACGATGAGGTCTGGCTCGAAGCGACGCCGGGGCACACGCCGGATCACGTCGCCATCGCCCTGGCATCCAACGGCGCGAGCGCGGTCATGTGCGGCGATCTCGTGCACTCGCCGGTGCAGTGTCTGCATCCCGAGTGGATGCCGTGGCCCGACTGGGACCCGGTTCTCGCGCGGCAAACCCGCCGCGCATTCCTCGAACGTTATTGCGATACGGACACGCTGGTGTGCACCGCGCATTTCCCGCTGCCATCTGCCGGGCACATCGTGCGCGCCGGCGATTCGTATACGATGATTTGGATTGGTGAACAGGAGAAACGACATGTCCGAGGTAGCCATCGTCACCGGCGCCAGTCGGGGGATCGGCGCGGCGGTCGCGCGCCTGCTCGGCGCGAACGGGTATCGAGTCTGTGTGAACTACCGCGCGGGCCGGGAAGCGGCCGAGCGCGTGGTGGCCGAAATCGAGGAGGCGGGCGGCCAGGCGCTGGCGGTGCAGGCCGACGTGGCGGATCGCGATGCGGTGCGGAGCCTCTTCGAGACGGTCGACGATCGTCTCGGTCCCGTGACGGCGCTCATTAATAACGCCGGTATCCATGGCCCGAGGGCCCGGGTAGAGGATCTGGAGCCGGAGGTGCTGGAGGAAGTGCTCGCCGTCAACGTGGTGGGCCTCGTGGCGTGCTCCCAGGAGGCGGTGCGGCGCATGTCGACCCGCCACGGGGGAGCCGGCGGCGCCATCGTCAACATCTCCTCGGGCGCGGCGCACATAGGCGGCGCGGGGGACGGTGTCCAGTATGCGGTCTCCAAGGGGGCCGTCAACAGCTTCACCATCGGGCTCTCCCAGGAGGTCGCGGGCGAGGGCATCCGGGTCAACGCGGTCAGCCCCGGACTCACACGCACCGACATGCCATCCTCCGAGGCGCTCGAGCGGGGGCCCTCCGTCATCCCCATGGGCCGTGTCGGCGACGCGGCAGAGATCGCGGAGGCCGTACTCTGGCTCGTCTCGGATCGGGCCTCCTTCGTCGCCGGAGCCAACATCCGGGTAGCCGGCGGCCGGCCCTGATAACGCGCGTCCCGACAGGCTCGACATGCGTATCGTCAAGATTCTCGAATGCAGCGCGTCCCTGCGCTCGACCATGCGCAACGCTTTCATCGACTTCTCGCGCATGACCCTGAGTGTCGTCGCGGTGGTGACGGACGTGGTGCGCGACGGCAAGCCGGTGGTCGGCTTCGGATTCAATTCCAATGGCCGCTACGCCCAGGGCGGGGTCCTGCGCGAGCGGCTCATCCCGCGGATCCTCGCGGCCGATCCGGAAAGCCTGCTCGATACGGGCGGCGAGAACCTCGACCCGGCGCGGGTCCGGGCCTGCATGCTGCGCAACGAGAAGCCCGGCGGGCACGGCGAGCGGGCCTTCGCCGTCGGCGCCCTCGATGCGGCGATGTGGGACGCCGTCGCCAAGATAGAGGAGAAGCCTCTGTATAAGGTGTTCTCGGAACGCTTCAATGGTGGCAGCTTCGACGAGCAGGTCCCTGTATACCCGGGCGGTGGCTACTACGACGCCGACAAGGGCATTCAGGGCCTTGTCGACGAGATGCGGGGGTATCGGGATGACGGCTACACCCTGATGAAGATGAAGGTGGGCGGCGCCCCGCTCGCCGAGGATCGTGCGCGCATCGAGGCGGTCCTCGAGGTCGCGGGCGGCGGCCACAATCTCGCGGTGGACGCCAACGGCGCCCTGGATCTCGATACCGCCCGGGCCTATGGGGAGTGCATCGATGAGTATGCCCTCGCCTGGTTCGAGGAGCCGGTGGATCCGCTGGACTATCAGGCCCACGCCGATCTCGCCGCGGACTGCGAGAGTCCCATCGCTACCGGCGAAAACCTGTTCTCCCTCACCGATGCCCGCAATCTTCTGCGCCACGGGGGCCTGCGCACCGATCGCGACTGGCTCCAGTTCGACCCCTCCCTCTGCTACGGTCCGACGGAATTCATTGCCATATGGCAGCTTTCCCGGGATCTCGGCTGGTCGTCACGCCGACACGGGCCCCACGGCGGCCAGCAGCTCGGGCTCGCGCTGGCCGCCGGGCTGCAGCTCGGCGGCACCGAGACCTATCCGCTGGTGTTTCAGCCCTTCGGCGGGTTCGGGGACGGCGTCGCCATCGTCGAAGGCCAGGTGGCGCCTTCGGAAGTCCCGGGTATTGGCGTCGAGACGAAGGCGGAGCTCTACAACACTATTCTCAGCCCTCTGCTGAAGGGATAGCGCGTGCACCGCCCGAACTGGCGCCAGGTTGGATGGGGCCAGACGGCGATCCTACGATAACAACGGCAACAGCATCACCGACCTCGATCTCGCGGACCCGCGCAACCAGGTGCTCGTATCGTCCGGAAGCCACGGCCTGTATGCGATATGGGACTCGAGCGCGGCGGTGCCGGAGCCCGGTTCGGCGCTTCTGCTTGGCATCGGTCTCCTGATGCTGGCTCTACGGGCCAGGCGTCCCGCACGCGTTAACACCAGTCGCTGCTAGCGGCCGACCCCGACGGGGTCGGTCGGTGTAGAATGGTGCTTCACACAGGACGGTTCGCCGTTTCCCGCTTGGGGCGGTGGCTGTCTTCGCAGGCATGCATTCGATTACGTGAGTCCGATTTCCAGCTCTCCAGACAGTAGCGTCGCCCGAGGAGCGCGACGACCGGCACCATTACGCA
>CBDTYP010000415.1:0-2788 GCA_965364645.1 uncultured Gammaproteobacteria bacterium
GCCGGGATCGTCGTCGCCGTCGCCGAGGTGCGCTGGATGTCGGCGGCGGGCCGGCTCACGCGGGTGAACGTGACGAAGATGCTCCACTCCCTGAGCCCACTTCCGCCCAACATCGTCGTGACCACCCTCATGATCCCCTTCTGGGGCGGGATCTACCTGGCGGCGAGCCTGATCACGCCCTACAAGCTGCCCATCGGCGGCGCGACGATTCTGCTCGCGTTCCTCGCGGCGGACATGAGCTACTACTGGGAACACCGTTGCGCCCACCGGATACGCCCGTTGTGGGCGCTCTACCACGCCATCCACCACAGCTCGGACGCCTACACGGTGGCGACCGCCTACCGCGTGTCTTTCCTCAACCAGTTCCTGGCGCCGGCCTTCTACGTGCCCTGGATTCTCCTCGGGATGAGTCCGCTGCTCATTGCCGGATTCCAGCTCCTCGCGTTTCACTACCAGGCGTGGCTGCACACGGAGCTCATCGGGAAGTTGCCGCGCCTGGACCCCTGGCTGAACACGCCGGCGAATCACCGCTTACACCACAGCCGCGCCAAGCATCACCGGGACGTCAATCTCGGCGCCATGCTCATGGTCTGGGACCGGCTCTTCGGGACCTACGCGCCCCCCGAGGACGATCTCGTGTACGGCATCCCCGGCGCGACGCCGCCGCGGACTTATCTCGGCCTGTACACGGATCCCTGGCGCGCCTGGCTGAGTTCCTGCAAAGGCTACCTGCCCGTGCGTTCGCGCCAGCGGGCAAAGTCCGTCTGAGTCTGCGAGTCCGTGGCGGTGTGGTCACGAATCCCGCATAGGCCGAGTAACGCGGGTGGGCGACGGGGATCTCGTGCATGCGGGACTCCGAGGCTGAAGGTGGGGAGACTGGCGCCGTCAATACTCTCCGATGTACTCACTCGCTTTCAACAGTACCCGCCGAGATCCCCGAATTGACTCAGGTGCCGCCGGCGGTGGAGCATGGCCCGGGATGGTAAAGCCAACGGACAGCGCGACTGCCGAGGAGCGCCTCCAGCGCATCGTGGACTGCGGTCTCTGCATCGGCTGCGGGCTGTGCCAGTCCGTCGCCGGACCCGGTCGGATCAGGATGACCGTCGCAGAGTCCGGTTACGAGGAACCATCGGTGGTGGGCCCCATCGACGACGATACGGTCAACACGATCTACGATGTCTGTCCAGGCGTGCGCGTGGAAGGCCTGCCCGAGAGACTGACCGACGCCGGGACACGACACGACCCGGTCTGGGGCCCCTACCGGTCCATGACGCGGGCCTACGCCACGGATCCGGCCGTCCGCTTCCGCGCCGCTACCGGCGGCGCGCTCACCGCCCTCTCGCTGTACATCGTCGAATCCGGCGAGGCCGCGTTCGTCCTCCACGCGACGGCCTCCCGGGCGCATCCCACCCACGGCGAGCGGCACATCAGCTTCGACACGGAGGACGTCCTGCGCGGTGCAGGATCCCGCTACGGCCCCACCGCTCCTCTGATAGACGTTCGCGAGGCGCTCGATCGAGGCGAGCCCTTCGCCTTCTGCGCCAAGCCCTGCGACATCGCGGCGCTCAGAAACTACGCGCGCCACGATCCGCGGGTGGACGAGCTTGTGAGGTACTGGCTGACGCCCGTGTGCGGGGGCTTCCTGCCGCCCCCCAGCATGCGCGAGTTTCTCGAGAGCCTCGACGTTGACCCGGACGACGTGACAGCGCTCAGTTATCGCGGCAACGGTTGCCCCGGACCGACCCGCATCGAGACACGCGACGGCCGGGTAATAGAGAAGAACTATCTCGACATGTGGGGAGACTCGCAAGCCTCCTGGAGCCTGCCCTTCCGCTGCAAGGTGTGCCCGGACGGCATCGGCGAGGCCGCCGACATCGCGGCGGCGGATACCTGGCCCGGCGGCTCACCTGCCCGGGAGGACCAGGACGAGGATCCCGGCACGAACGCGATAATCGCGCGCACGCGCGCGGGCGATGATCTCTTGAGAGGGGCGGTGGACGCCGGCTATCTCGAAATCGAAACGGCGATCGGCGTCGAAGAGCTTAATCTGTACCAACCCCACCAGGTAGCCAAAAAGTTTGCAGTCTGGGCACGCTACGCGGGCATTCGCGCCGCCGGAAATCTGGCACCGGAGACAGAGCGCCTCCGCATTCGCGAGCTCGCTCGCGAGAACCCGCTCCGGGTCAACCTTGCCCAGGCCCGGGGGGCGCGCAGGCGCGCGCGGGGAGAACCGACCTGAGCGCTACCGAGCCGCCCTCGTCGTGCGGGATCGCCCGAGCACCCACGCGGGGATCAGCGCGAGCAGGAAGACCAGCGCCACGAGTCTGAACCCGTCCTGGAACGCCAGCGTGTCGGCCTGGGCCTGGATCATCTTGCCGAGATGGTCCAGCGCGAGCGGCTGGCGCGCACTCTCGGCGACTCCACCCTCCGCCAACGCCCGCGCCGCCTGATCGAGAAGCTCCCGGGTGGCCGCGTTGTCCGCGACCTGGGTGGTGGTTAAAGCGTCGCTGTGGAACTGGGACCGGATCTCGAGCCAGGCGACGAGGATGTTGATACCCAGCGCCCCGCCGAGCTGCCGGCAGAAGTTGAGAGTGCCCGACGCCTGGTTCAATTGCTCGGAGCTGACGGCGCGGAGCGCGGTGGATGACAGCGGCGCGCTGATGAATCCCATGCCCGTGCGCCCGACAACCGCGAACATCGCCATGGTCCAGAAGACCGTGTTGACATCGGTGCGGGCCAGGAGCCAGGCCCCGAAGACGAAGAGTACGAGGCCACCCATCACGGGATA
>CBDTYP010000416.1:0-2786 GCA_965364645.1 uncultured Gammaproteobacteria bacterium
TGGGCACCGCGTCCATCGACACGTCGGAGTATCTCTCGGGCCTTCTGAAGAAGGAGAGCATTCCCCATCAGGTGTTGAACGCCAAGCAGCATGCCCGGGAAGCCGACATCATCGTGCAGGCGGGCCGGCCCGGCACCATCACCATCGCCACCAACATGGCGGGGCGCGGCACGGATATTGTCCTCGGCGGCAACCTCCAGGCGGAGCTCGACCATCTGGAGGGCGCGAGCCCGGAGGATATCGAGAAGCATCGCGCAGAGTGGGAAACGCGCCACGGCGCGGTCCTCGAGGCCGGGGGTCTGCACATCATCGGCACCGAGCGCCACGAGTCCCGGCGCATCGACAACCAGCTCCGCGGACGCTCCGGACGCCAGGGTGACGTCGGCTCGAGTCGTTTCTACCTTTCTCTCGAAGACGACCTCATGCGCATCTTCGCCTCCGATCGGGTGTCGGCCATCATGCAGAAGCTCGGCATGGAGGAGGGCGAGGCAATCGAGCACCCATGGGTGACGAAGGCCATCGAGAACGCCCAGCGCAAGGTGGAGAGCCGCAACTTCGACGTGCGCAAGCAGTTGCTCGAGTACGACGACGTCGCCAACGACCAGCGCAAGGAAGTCTACGCGCTGCGCAACGAGCTGATGAGCGAGGACGACGTCTCCGATCGGATCACGCAGATCCGCGAAGACGTGCTGACCGAGGTGATCGACGCGCACATCCCCCCCCAGAGCCTGGATGAGCAGTGGGACGTGCCGGGGCTGGAAGAATCGGTACATCGCGAGTTCGACATGGAGCTGGATATCTCCGGATGGCTCGCGAGTGACGACACGCTGCACGAAGAGCCGCTGAGAAAACGCATCTACGACGAGATCACGGCCGAGTACGAGGGGAAGAAGGAGACCGCCGGCGCGGAGGTCATCCGCAACTTCGAGAAGGCCGTCATGCTGCAGGTGCTCGACACGTTGTGGAAGGAGCATCTCGCCGCGATGGACTATCTGCGTCAGGGGATCCACCTGCGTGGCTACGCGCAGAAGAACCCCAAGCAGGAGTACAAGCGCGAAGCGTTCGAGATGTTTCAGAGCCTGACCGAGCGCATCAAGTACGAGGTCATCAACCTCGTATCCAAGGTGCGAGTGCGGGAGGAATCCGACGTCGAGGCGATGGAGGCACAGCGTCGGCGCACGGCTCCGGTCTCGGCATTCCACCCCACGGCCGATGCGATCGCAGGGGAAGCGGCGGAGGCGGACCCGGTAGCGGCCGCCGTCGCGGAAGATGTCGCCAAGGCCAACGAGCCCTTCAAGCGTCCCGGTCGGAAGGTCGGCCGCAACGAGCCATGTCCTTGCGGTTCCGGCAAGAAATACAAACAATGTCACGGGCGCATCAGCTGAAGCGTTGACGCGCGCCTGAGGTCCGCCCCCGGGGGCGGGCACGCTTGGAGGGGTCCATGGCCGTCGGGCTGAGCGGGGAGGTCAATCCACTACCGGTGGCCGGTGTCCGCCTCGGTTCCGCGTCTCTCGGCATCCGCGCCGAGCCCAGGGACGATCTCGCGATCATCGAGCTCGCCGCCGGCAGCCGCGCCGCCGCGGTTTTCACCCGCAACGCCTTCTGCGCCGCGCCGGTCACCGTGGCGAGGGAGCACCTCGGTCTCGAGGCGCCCCGTTATCTGCTCATCAATGCGGGAAACGCCAACGCCGGCACCGGATCCCGGGGACTCGAGGATGCACGGAGCTGCTGCGGGGCCGTCGCCGAGCACGTGGGCTGCGACCCTCGAGCGGTGTTGCCCTTCTCCACGGGAGTCGTGGGCGAGCCCATGGACATCGAGAATTTCCCTGCCGCCATCGACAGGGCCGTGGCGAATCTGGGCGAGGACGGCTGGACGAGGGGCGCCCGTGCCATGATGACCACCGACACGGTGCCGAAGGCGGTGTCGCGGCAGTTCGACGTGGATGGGCACACCCTCACGGTCACGGGCATGGTCAAGGGAGCTGGAATGATTCGGCCGAACATGGCCACGATGCTGTCCTTCATCGCCACCGACGCCGCCGTCTCCCAGGAACTGCTCGACGACTGTCTCGTGCGGGCAGTGGAGCATTCGTTCAATCGCATCACCGTGGACGGTGATACCTCCACGAACGATGCCTGCGTGCTGATGGCGACCGGCGCCGGCGGCGCGCCCCTCATCGGCGATGCTTCCAGCGATGCCGCCCGGGGTCTCCTCAGGGCAGTCTCGGAAGTCTGCGCTTGGCTCGCCCACGGCATCGTTCGCGACGCCGAGGGGGCGACCAAGTTCATCGCCATCACCGTACAGGAAGGCCGGGACGAGGAAGAATGCCTCCGTCTCGCCTACGAAGTGGCCCATTCGCCGCTGGTCATGACGGCGATGTACGCGAGCGACGCGAACTGGGGGCGCATTCTCGCCGTCGTCGGGCGCGCGGGGCTCGAGGACCTGGATCTAGATGCCGTGCGGATCCACCTCGGCGACGTCTGCATCGTAAGCGGCGGCGGGCGCGCCGAGGACTACACCGAGGAGAGCGGTCAGGAAGTGATGTCCGCGGAAGAGATCAGCATCACCATCGCACTCACCTGAAGCAGCCCATGCATGTTGCCGCCGGCGTGCTCGAGAACGCCCGGGGCGAAATCCTGGTAGCGAGACGCTTCGACCATGCCCATCAGGGAGGGCTGTGGGAGTTTCCCGGCGGCAAGGTCGAGGCGGGCGAGGACGTCCGCGCGGGTCTCGCCCGGGAGCTCGGTGAGGAGCTGGGGATCACCGTGGACGCCGCCCGACCGCT
>CBDTYP010000417.1:0-2781 GCA_965364645.1 uncultured Gammaproteobacteria bacterium
GCAGCACGGCCAGCAGCAGGCCCATGTTGCGATTGCCGCTGGCGAATCCCACGGTGAGCGCGGCCCGGCGCCCCATGGCCGATGCGGCGATGGTGCCGAAGATCTGCAGGAGGATGTTGGCTGCGAAGGCGGCGGCGACGAAGAGCAACACGTGCCATGGATCCGCTGCCGCGAGATCCGTGACACCGGCCATGATGGCAACGGCGAATATCAGCAGGAGCAGAATCGAGGCAACGTCCAACGAGATCTTCCACCGACCGAGGCGCGCGGTGCCGAGGAAGCGTCGGGTGAGGAGCGCGGCCAGAACACAGCCACCGATGAGGACGGCGAGCCGCAAGAAGAGTTCGAGGGTGTCGATGTGCAGGTCTATCCCGACCAGCCAGGAGGACACGGCGACGATAGTGAATGGCGCCAGCAGCGATGCGCTCACGACGCTGACGAGCATCAGCGGCGCATCGAGACGCAGCAGCAACGCCATCGCGGGCCCCGACACGATGGGCGGACAGGCGGCGGCGAGGATCAACGCCGTGGCGAGCCCGCTCTCGACACCGGGCAGCTGTGCCGCCAACCAGACGAGCACCGGGACGGCCAGCAGGAGCCAGACACACAGCAGCGCTCCGACCAACGGCCGCGAGACATGCCGCGCGAGCTCTCCCCAGTCGATGCGCAACAGCGCGAGATAGAGTAACCCCGCCACCGAAGGCGGCAGCAGCGGGCGCATCAGCGCCGCGAGCTCCGGCAGCGCGAGCCCGGCGAACACCCCGACGGCGAGCACCATCGCGGCGTGCCGGGACAGGGCCTGGAGAACAGAGGCGAGCACATCGCGAATCATCCCACATGATCGGAGCATGTAATATGTCCGCGGGTACTCACGATGCGAGGGAGAAAGATATGGCCGCGGAGATAAGGATCTATAACCCGACAACCATGGCGAAGCCGCTGGGTCTGTACTGCCACGTGGCGCGCGCGAAGGCCAGCGAGTACGTACACATTGCCGGGCAGGTATCGTTGAACGACGCGGGGGAGATCGTGGGCACCGGAGACTTCGGGGCCCAGATGCACCAGACCTACGCGAATCTGCGCGCGGCGCTCGAGTCCGCGGGAGCGGGCTTCGCCGATGTCGTGAAGTTCACCACCTACCTGACCCGCAAGGAGGACCTCGCCGAGTATCGGCAGGTGAGAAACACTCTGTACGAGGAGATCTTCCCCAACGATTCCTATCCGCCGAATACGTTGCTGATCGTCAGCGGCCTCGTGAACGACGATCTCCTGGTCGAAATAGAGGCGGTCGCCGCAATCTAGCCCGGAAGAGCAGGCGAAAAAAAACGCCGCTTCCGCGACGTCCTTTGTCTCTATGCCTCTCGGCCGGCGGCTTACGCTTCGGCCCAGTGGCTCATGCGGTCCTTAATGCGCTTCAAGGCGCGGGAGTGCATCTGTGCGATGCGGGATTCGCTCACGCACATGAGGGATCCGATGGCCCGCAGGGTCAACCCCTTCTCGTGATACAGGCGCACGACTTCCCGTTCGCGCTCGGGAAGGTCGCCGATGCTCTCCTCGAGGTCGCGGTTGAAACGATCCTTCTCGAGGGCGCCCATGGGCTGCCCGAAGACGCCCTCCGAGCGATCCGTGAGGACCTCCTCCTGGGTGGCCATATCCTCCAGGCTCACCACCTTACGGGCGGACGCCTCGCGGAAGAGCTCCCTCAAGGAGGTCACTGACATGCCGAGGTGCTCGGCCACTTCTGTGTCCCGGGCCTCACGCTCGTGCCTGTCCGTCACGGCATCGAGGGCCTGGGAAAGCTGACGAGCCTTTCTCTGCACCGAACGCGGTGCCCATTCGGAGTTACGCACCTCGTCGAGCATCGCGCCGCGCACGCGGATGGCGGCGTAGGTCTCGAAGCTGGCGCCCTGAGTCTCATCGTAGCGCGCTGCGGCCTCGAGCAACACGATCATGCCGGCTTGAATCAAGTCTTCCGTCTGCACGCAGGCGGGAAGGCGGGAGCGGAGACGTGAAGCGCTCCGCCTTACGAGGCCAGCATGCTGGGCAAGGAGCTCACTGGGCTCGACGTCTCGAACGTGGATTGCGGCGGCGGTCATGACGGTGTTACTCCACTGGTTTTCTAATTTGAATCGGCTCAGCAATCGCGACGCTGGTTACGCTCGGCTTACAGATCGCGTTCCCACGTCTCGATACTGAAAATTCCTAATCTTTTGGCTCTGCTTCGCGGTGTACCCTCGAATCGCTTCCGTGTTCGGGACGATCAAAGTTTGGTCTCTGGGGGGGGTTGGGCAAGGCAGGGATCGCGGTTTTGTGATTCCCTTCACGGGTATCGAGCGACGAAGTGTGACGCCCACCCGGCGATGAAATATAAAGTCCTAAAGGGCCGCCCGGAGACGCTCCGAGGCACGCGGAATGCCAACAGGAACGATAGGACTAAGGCCCCGGGAAGGGGCCCGGAAGACCTCCTCGGAGCGGGGCCAATGGCCCCATTTAATGCCTCGGCGGTGGAAGCGGATTCCGTTCCTGCGGGGCGGCCTCGATGGCCTGGCTGCGGTGCCGCCCTACGGGGACCCCGGCTACGAGGGCGCCGGGCGCGGCGAGCTTATCGCCGTGCACGGGGTCGCCACGAGCTATCGGAAGCGCTCCCATTTCGACGCCCGGAGCGTCCTGGAGCTCGGCCTTGCCACCCCCCACGCAGGCCGCCAGGGCTGGCTCAATCGCGCCCTGCCGGTGCTGGGCACCCGTACGTCCGGGGACGATGCCATGGCCATCGGCCAGGCG
>CBDTYP010000418.1:0-2744 GCA_965364645.1 uncultured Gammaproteobacteria bacterium
CCTTCGGGAGGCAGGGGTCGGAGGTTCAAATCCTCTCACCCCGACCAGTCGTTCCCTACAATAAGCGTACTGTTGTGACTAGCGCTTCCGCGGAAGCGCCGATTGTCGACTTTGTCCTACAACGAGTATCGAATCTGGACACAAGCGAAACTCGTGTCGATTATTGACCGAATGTTGGTCACTGCATGGGCGTACCCGCCGACAAGGCCTCGGCCAACAAATCGAACACCAGCCTTATCCGACGGCTGGTGTGCAGCTCGCGGTGTGTGGTCAGCCAGATTGGGATCGGGATCGACACCTGTTCCGGAATCAGAGCCTCGACGCCCGGGGTGACCTCCGCGAGCTCTTTTGCCATTGCTCCGATACCGAGCCCGAGCTTTACCATCTCCCAGCCCGCAATACTGTTGTTGGTGATGATGCGGAAGTTGCGGCGTGTGAGCGAAAGCCCGCAGGCGTTCAGGTATGTTATCGCGCGCTCGGGGTTGTCAAAACCGATGAAAGTTGCATCGGCAAGATCCGCCGCGCTCTCGGGACGGCCGTGCCGGTCGAGGTAGGCCGTCGACGCGAACAGGTGTCCGGTGGTTTCCCGGATCAGCCGCGCAATGAGATCCGGATGCTCGGGGCGCACGTGCCGGATCGCGATGTCTGCCTCTCGCCGGCGGAGATCCTGGATTGCATTCGACGCGAGGATTTCGACTTCGATTTCGGGCGCCATCTCCCGCAATCGCGCGATCACCGCCGGCAGATAGTAGCTCGACATTACATAGGTCGCGGTGATGCAGACCTGACCTTCGATCGACTGCGACCGGCCCGAGGCGGAAATGGAGACGAGCCCCGCGGCCTCGCCCATTGCGCGCACGTGGTCGAGCAGCTCCAGCCCGGAGGGCGTCAACGACAACGATCGCCCGACGCGATCGAAAAGGGCCACGCCGAGAGCTTCCTCCAGTGCAGCGACCTGCCGGCCAACGGTGGGCTGAGTCAGGCGCAGCGCCCGCGCCGCGGCGGACAGCGATCCCTCCTCGGCCGTCGCGAGAAAGGCCTTGGCCTGATTCCAGTCGAAGGAGACGTTCTGCCAGTTCATGCGAATATGTATATCGAGAATGCGTAGTTTGTCAATTTACTATTGATGAATGCATGGGTAGTCTCTGCGCACCCATTGAACGGAGCGCCACCATGTACGCCACGCCCCAAACCGATGCGCTACGCATCGCCCTCGACTATGGCGACGCGATTCCCGTCTCCGCGCATTGGCTCGGGTCCTGGCGCGTATCCGTTCACCGCCGGGCGTTGAGCGCCGCCGAGCTGGCGCGGAGCTATGGCCGTGTCGCGCCGACCTGGGAGCACACGCTCGCACGGCTCGACTACCCCAACGCCTACGAGTTCCTGCTTCAGCGCCTGCTCGTGGAGCGCCTCCCGTCCCACGGGCGAGAGACGCTGCGGACCCTCGCCGCCGGCACGGGCACCGGAGAGCTCGCGTGCGGGATCCGAGGTGTCTGTCTACCGACCGCACCGGGTTCTTTCGGCGCATGAGCATTGCCTGCGCCGGGACGAAGCCTCTTTGAAACGATGATGGAGAACATGCAGATGACACGAATTGCCGATACAGTGTCCCGAGAGCCGAACGACGAGTCGCACCGCAATTGGGCCGCTGGTGACCGCTCTGCCGCTCGGTCGGGAGTCGAAATAGACCGCTCAGTGAAATTCTGGGACCGGATCGCGGAACGCTACTCGAAGCGCCCAGTCGCCGACGAGGCGTCCTACCAGAAGAAGCTCGCGAAGACCCGCGAGTACTTTAGGCCGACGATGGAGGTGCTCGAGATCGGTTGTGGAACCGGGTCGACCGCAATCGCGCATGCGCCCCACGTCGCGCACATCAGAGCCACCGATATCTCGCACAAAATGATCGAGATTGCTCGCGCGAAGGCCGAGGCGGCTGCGGTCTCGAACGTTGACTTCGAAGTATCAAGCATCGAAGACCTGCAGGTGCCCGACGGCACTCAGGACGCGGTTCTCGCGCTCAGCGTTCTGCACCTGCTCGAGGACGAGAAGGCCGTCATCGCCAAGGTGCACCGGATGCTGAAGCCGGGCGGCGTGTTCGTTACCAGCACGGCGTGCCTGCGGGACGCGTGGAAATACGTGGCGGTGATGGCGCTGATCGGGCCGCTAGGCAGGCGTCTGGGCCTCATGCCCGCGGTGGTGAAAGTCTTCACCTTCGATACGCTTGTCGCAGCCCAGACCAACGCCGGATTCGACATCGCCTACCAATGGCGGCCGGCACCCGACAAGGCCGCCTTCATCGTGGCGAAGAAGCCGGCAGGCGCGTCGGCATGACGCGCCGGGCCTTCGCCACCGCGCGCCAGCCCGACACGCGCCAGCACCGGACCCACTAACTCGAACACGACGGTGCGGGCGATTGCTACCGTTAACATCCGCAATGCAGCGCGGGATGTACATGAAGGACATCATATCGAGACCAATGAGCCGACATTGCTCAGGTAGAGCCGAATGACTGCTCTGGCCGAAAGCTGATCTTTCTGTTGGCCTGCCTGTGTCGCCGAAATGGATTGCAATTCTGTGCGCTCCATCTCGTACCGTGCCGGAATTTTGCCGGAACCAGTCCAGCCCTGTTGTGCCCAGTCATGCATTTACGTCCACGGGCGTCTCCAGATTGCTCAAAAAATACAGCCAATTAGAAATGCCCAACTGCCTTCGGGAGGCAGGGGTCGGAGGTTCAAATCCTCTCA
>CBDTYP010000419.1:0-2742 GCA_965364645.1 uncultured Gammaproteobacteria bacterium
GACGGAGGCCCAGAAGGCAGGGAGGCAGGATCAAGATCACGAGGTGCGAACCTCGGCTAGAGCGCGAAACGGTAGCGAATGGAGGTTAGAACCGGGATGCGGCAAGAATAGGGACCAGCACGGCTGCTGGGTCCTGGAAGAGCCCGCGCAGTTTGACCAACCCCGCGGTCACCTCGAGTTCCAGGTTGGTGTCGACGAACCGGCCATCGGCTAGCCGCTGGCCAGCCCCGAGCGCGTCGATGCGATCCTCGAGTGGCGGGTGGGTGGAGAAATGCCGAGCGAATCCGCGACGCCCCGTGATTCCCATCGCCGCCATCGCGTCGGGAAGGGGCTCCGGACGGTTCGCCTGCTTCAGCCGCTCGAGCGCCGCGATCATTGGGGGGGCGGCGGAGCTCAGCGAGATCGGCCGCTCGAATCCGAATCCGGCCCACTTCCGCAACCGCCTGCACACCTTCGTCGCCCGGGGCTGCGAGCGGTTGGGCGACGTCCGGAACAAAGGGAACGAGGAGACCGCGGGCGAGCTCGTGTCGCGGGCGGACGTAATCCGCCTGGTTCGCGACGGCCGGATCGACCATGTATTGGTACTCGCGGGACTCTACTACCTGGAGCTGTCCGAGAGGCGCCCCTGAACCGAGCCCTCGTCACGGGACTTGGACTTAGGAGACGCCCTGCGATGCTTCTAGTTGTGGCTTCGGCGAGCGAGCAAGTAGACGGCGAACCCGATGGCCACCGAGATCCCGGGGGCGGGCCAATCGATGGTCAGACTGAACGCCGCCATTGCAACGACGGCCACAGCCACGCCCAGTACGCGCGCCCTGCACTCGCGGCCCCGCCAATCCACCCTTCGCGGCGATTCGTTCGGCATTGCCGGAAATCTAGACTAGGCCCAATAGTCGTCTCTTCTACATCGAGCGCTACATCTGCGACGAGCGGCTCCTGGCCGACCTCCTGGAAGGTAACCCTCGCGGTGCGCAAAGGTGTAGACCGCGCCCATGCCGCGGCCCCCGAGCCCGCTTCGACGAGAGGACTCGAACTCCGTCGACCTCCGGGCGCAGCAACCCTGGTCCTTCCGGACGACTACCTGGCTCGAGAAGAGCGGGTGTTCCTATTTCCACCATGACGGATGGAGGCGGGCGTATTTCAGCTGCTGCGATCGGTCGCGCAGCGGATCGCGGCGGTGGCGATCCGGGCCATCCGCAGGGCGGCGAAGGGCGTTCCCGATCCGCTGTTGACGATCATGCCCACGGCGAGGTCGTGGCGGGGAAACGCGAAGGCGCCGCTGCCGCCGAAGCCGTAGTGGCCGAAGGCGCCTTCGGGACCGCCGCGCGTCGTGAACGGCCGGTGGTATCCGAGACACCATGCCATGTCGACCGGCCAGGGGAAGGCGTGGCGCGGACGCGACTGGGTCTCGCTCAGCCGGCGGACGGTCTCCTCCGAGAGCAATCGGACGCCCTCGACCTCGCCGCCGCCCGCGAGTGCGGCGTACATCTTGGCGAGCGCGCGCGCGGTGAAGAGCCCGTTGTGGGAGGGCATGGCGGCACGCAGCGTCTCGGAGGCGGAGAAGTCGAGCGAGCTGAGGCCGCGGGGCGAGAGCTCGAGGAGGCCGCCGACGTGGGTATCCACCCCGAAGCGGGCGAGCACCCACTGCAAGGCACTCGCGGCGCGCTCGACCACCACGGGTCCCTCCAGCAGGAAGCCCCGCTCGGGGATGATGAGTCGGGCGGCACGGGGCAGGGCCTCTTCGGGTGCGCCGATGTAGAGGCCATCGAGCCCGAGCGGCTCCGCCACCTGCTCCTGGACCATGCGCGAGAAGGGCTGGCCCGTGACTCGCTGGATGATCTCTCCGACGATGAAGCCGTAGGAGAGCCCGTGGTATCCGCTGCGCTCACCGGGGGGATGCACGGGCTCGGCACGGGCGATGGCGTCGGTCACGTACTCCCAGTCGAGCATCTGCTCGGCGTGGTCGAGCATCTGGCGCAGGTGATAGAGGCCGGACTGGTGGGCCATCACGTGGCGCACCGTGATGCCTTCCTTGCCGGCCTGGGCGAACTCGGGCCAGTGCTTCGCGACCGGGTCGTCGTAGTCGAGGAGACCCTTGTCGGCGAGCGCGTGGAGGGTGGTCGACGCCACCCCCTTCGACGTCGAGAAGCTCGGGGACATGGTGTCCTCGCCCCAGGGCGTCCCCCACTCGTCCCGCGCGCCGCCCCACACATCGACGACCTTCTTGCCACGGTGGTACACGCAGAGCGACGCGCCGCCGCTGCCTCCGGCGAGCTGGCCGCGGAGCACTTCTCCGATCAGCGAGAAGTCGGGGTGCAGGTAGCCGTCCACGGGGTTCCTCCCACAGCACTGGTAGACGGCAGAGTCCAACCCACCTGGGCTTCCTTCGCCATCGAAATGGAGATCTGAAGGCGGCCAGCAGTGGGGCTCAATTGCCCTTGATCAGCGCGGAGTGGACAGAACGCCCCGCCTCTCGGACATGCTTCGCGACTTGCCGCTTCGCAAGCCGGATTCTGGTCCGGCCTTCGAACGCCGTCAGGTTCAGCGGGCACCGACTCCTCCGCGCGCTGGCGACTCCGACGAGCGAGCCCGCCACGAGGCAGACGCTCGCCGGGCCTCTCACGGGCGGGGCTCTTCTCCGCCGACTGTCTGCGAAACGGGCTCGGGCTCCGGGGAGAACCCGGACCGGCTCTCCTCCTCGCAGGCCCTCCTCGTCACCTCGTGCCGGTAGTCGAACATCCG
>CBDTYP010000420.1:0-2726 GCA_965364645.1 uncultured Gammaproteobacteria bacterium
CTGCGTTCGTCAGATAGACGTTCTGCTCGTCCGGTCGCCACACGACGCGCATTCCCAGAACCTCGCAGTAGAAGTGCTCGCAAACGCCAATGTCTGCCACGTTGGAACCGATTCTGTACGATCTGACTTGTGAGCGAGCCGAACGCCGCGTTCGTGATCCGATCTGGCTATCCGGACCTCCGCGATTTTCCCGCTCTCGGCCGGCGAAACCTCGTCAATGTCGCACTCACGCTTTGGGTCCCGATTCCGGCCGTCATCAGCGCGGTCGTGCTCTTCCACTGGTTCCCGGAAGGCGCGGTCCCGCCGGACCCCGGGCTCGTCTGGCCCGGCTCTGCGGACGAGGCCGTTTCGATTCTCCTCCATCACTCGCTGTTGACTGTGAATCTTCTCTTCCTACTGTTCGTTGATCTCCAGTTCTGGCTGATCGCACTCGCGCAGCGCAGCAGCTGGCTGATCGATCCCTACTGGACCCTGCTTCCGCCACTGCTCGCGTTCTTCTACTTCGCCCATCCCTTCGCCTCGCCCGATGTCGCGCGGAGTGCGCTCGCGCTCGGCTTGCTCGCGATCTGGTCGCTGAGGCTCACCTGGAACTATTTCCGGCGCGAGGGCTGGCGCTTCGGTGTGCGCGAGGACTGGCGCTACGCCAAGATGCGCGCCGAGCGCCCCCTTTTCTGGCTCGAGCAACTCGTCGTGGTCTACGCCGTCCAGCACGTGCTCCTGGTAGGGCTGAGTCTTCCCTTCTGGGCTATCGCGTTCCGGGACGTGCCCTTCGGAGCGCTCGATGCGGCGCTCCTGCTCGCGGCTGCGGCTGGACTCGTGATCGCGCATGCCGCCGACACGCGCCTCGACCGCTTCATGCGGGACAACGAAGCTCGAAGTGCTCGTGGCGAGCGCAAGATCCTGATTCTCGAAGACGGCCTTTGGCGCATCTCGCGCCACCCGAACTACTTTGGTGAGCAGATGTTCTGGTGGTCCGTGGCGGGCATCGGTGTGGTCTGTGGAGAGCCATGGGTTGTGCTCGGAACCGCGGCGAACAGCGCCGTGCTGGCCGGCGTGACGGTCATGAGCGAGCGACGGATGCTCGCCGTGCCGGAGCGCCGCGAGGCATTCCTCGCCTACCGCCGACGCACCTCGGTATGGGTCCCGTGGTGGCCGCGGCATGGTGGTACCGCCGCGGACCGAGAACACGCGGCTGGCAAGCGCGAACGTCAACCCTCGGATTCGTGAACCGAGCGCGGAGTGGGCGGGGCCAGCCAGGTCACCGGTTTCAACCGGAAGCTGCAGTCTTGAAAACCGCGCCGCGATCCTCTCGGCCGATTCTGTGGATTACAGCCTCCCGCTGATCGACGACGAGGCCGCTGGCCTGGTAGCGCTCGTGATCTTTTCGCCGGAGACCCTGGAGATTCCGAACTCACAGCACAGCGGGGCCATCTTCTCGCCCTCGGGGAGCCGGGCAATGAATCTGAGACGATCGTTCGCAGTTCGACGCGTTCTCGGCGGCATCGAAAGTGCGGTCCTGGCGTTTCGCGTCCTACTGCGGGTACTGCCTCGCCACCTCCACGTCGATCATGCTCTTCAGCTGTTCGTAGCCGAAAGTCACGAGCGGCTTGCCGTTCACGAAGAACTGTGGCGTCTTGCGGACGCCGAGCGTGCGGCCGTCTGAGAGATCCTGCTCGATGATCGCAGCGAACTTCGGTTCCTGCGCATCACGGCGAATACGATCGACGTCGACCCCCGCCCGCGGTAGGAACTCCCAGAACTTCTCGGGCTGAGGATTATGGTGGCTCGCCCATTGAAACTGCGTGTCGTACATCACCTGAAGGGTCTCCCAGAAGCGATCCTGAAGTGCTGCCGCTTCGAGGATCTTCACCATGGAGTCCGACCCTTTGTGGAAAGGGGCATAGCGCAAGACGAGGCGCACCCGACCCCGATGCTCGCCAAGCAGCGCCTTCACGTAGGGTTCGAAGGCGCGGCAGGTCTCGCATGCCGGATCGAAGAACTCGACCAGCACGACTTTGGCGTCCGCAGGACCCCTGCCGCGCGAGTGCGGTCGTTCTAGGGGGGAATCCGGAAGTACAGCGAGTGCCTCGATGCGATCCGCTTGTTCACTCGTATAGAGATAGGTCGCGAGCCCAAAGACGAGCATGAGCCCGGTAGCCGAAATCAGCACGACGGATTTCCTCTTCACGGCGACTGTCTCCTCTTCAACAACAAGAGCAACCCCGTCACGCTCGCGAACACGAGCAGTGAGAGCATGGGGATAGACACGAAGCCAAGGATCTGGATCTGGGCTTCGGTGCAGGGCACTCCCTGACGACAGGGCGCGGCACTGTCGGGGACGAGCCCGGCCTGTAAGAGGAGGTGGTAGAGCGCAAACCCGCCGCCGATCGCCGCCAGCGGCAGGGCGTAACGCACGACCCGGGGGTCGAATGGAAACAAGCCAATCAGCAGAATGATGGTGAGCGGAAACATGAAGACCCTCTGAATCCAGCAGAGAGAACACGGTGGCAGCTCCATGACTTCGGAGAAGAACAGGCTGCCAAGCGTGGCGGCTGCGGCGAGCAGCCAACAGACGAACAGGACGGCCCAGTCCGGATCGGAAAGATTCTTGGCCTTGGTCATGTCCGACTCGAGACGCGGCTCGTAGAGAATCTGCACGGTGTTGCCGCCGGGGTCCTTGCAGTACAGGCTTCGCGTCCCGTCGCGATGCGTGCGGGGAGGCGAGA
>CBDTYP010000421.1:0-2724 GCA_965364645.1 uncultured Gammaproteobacteria bacterium
GGGCGGACGTCATGGTGCAAAAGGGCGATCGCGAGACCCTCTGCGCCACCCTCCTCCAGACCCTCAAGACCATGCACGGCCGCCCGGACAAAAGCTGACGCGGCTTCGATGCCCACAGGGGGATTGCCAACATGATTTCCAACCAGCTTCCGAGCCTCGACTTCGCCCTCGGCGAGAGCGCCGACATGCTGCGGGACTCCGTCACGCGATTCGCCGACGACGAGATCGCGCCCCGAGCGGCGGACATCGATCGGCAGAACGAGTTCCCGGATGATCTCTGGCGCAAGATGGGCGACCTCGGCATCCTCGGCGTGACCGTCGAAGAGGAGTACGGCGGCGCCGCCATGGGCTATCTCGAGCACGTGGTGGCCATGGAGGAGGTGAGCCGGGCGTCGGCGTCCGTAGGGTTGAGCTACGGGGCCCACTCCAACCTATGCGTCAACCAGATCCGCCGCAACGGCAACGACGCCCAGAGGCAGAGCTACCTGCCGGGACTCGTGAGCGGCGAGTCCGTGGGGGCGCTCGCCATGAGCGAGCCGGGCGCGGGCTCCGACGTGGTCAGCATGCGCCTCAAGGCGGAGAAGAAGGGCGACCGCTACGTATTGAACGGCACCAAGATGTGGATCACCAACGGCCCCGATGCCGACGTGCTGGTGGTCTACGCGAAGACCGATCCGGACGCGGGCCCGCGGGGCATCACCGCATTCATCGTCGAGAAAAACTTCAAGGGATTCTCTACCGCCCAGAAGCTCGACAAGCTCGGCATGCGCGGCTCGAACACCTGCGAGCTCGTCTTCGATGGGTGCGAGGTGCCCGAGGAAAACGTGCTCGGCGAGATCGGCAGCGGGGTCAACGTATTAATGAGCGGCCTCGACTACGAGCGCGTGGTGCTGGCGGCCGGGCCACTCGGCATCATGCAGTCCTGCATGGATATCGTCGTGCCCTACGTGCACGAGCGCAAGCAATTCGATCGCCCCATCGGCGACTTTCAGCTAATGCAGGGCAAGCTCGCGGACATGTACACCACCATGAACGCGAGCAAGTCCTATGTATACGCGGTGGCCCGCGCCTGTGATCTGGGCGGGCCGACACGCAAGGATGCGGCCGGCGCGATCCTCTACGCCGCCGAGCGCGCAACCTGGATGGCGCTGGAGGCTATCCAATGCCTTGGCGGCAACGGCTATATCAATGACTACGCCACGGGCCGGCTCCTGCGGGATGCGAAGCTCTATGAGATCGGTGCGGGCACCTCGGAGATCCGCCGCATGCTCATCGGCCGCGAGCTGTTTCAAGAAACCGGATGAGGAGAAACGGGATGACCGGTAACGATTCCAAAAGCAATCCAAGTGGCGACCCGATAGTGATCGTCGGTGCGAAGCGAACGCCCATGGGCGGCTTCCAGGGGGACTTCAGCAACGTCACGGCCGCGGAGCTCGGCGCCGCGAGCATCGCCGGCGCCGTCGGCGACGCCGGGATTGCCAACGAGGACGTGGAAGAGGTCATCATGGGTTGCGTGCTGCCCGCGGGACAGGGTCAGGCTCCCGCTAGACAGGCCGCCTTCGGCGCCGGCCTCGGCGAGCAGACCGGCTGCACGACCATCAACAAGATGTGCGGATCGGGCATGAAGGCGACCATGCTCGCCCATGATCTTCTGCGCGCCCGCAGCAACGACGTCATGGTCGCCGGTGGGATGGAGAGCATGAGCAACGCACCCTACATCCTCCAGAAGGCGCGCGCCGGTTACCGCATGGGTCACGGCCAGGTGCTCGATCACATGTTCGTGGACGGCCTCGAGGATCCCTTCGACAAGGGCGGCCTCATGGGCAGCTTCGCCGAGGACTGCGCGCAACACTACCAGTTCACCCGGGAAGCCCAGGACGCGTTCGCGATCGATTCCCTGACCCGGGCCCAGAAGGCCATCTCCGATGGCAGCTTCGAATCTCAGATCGCGCCGGTGACCGTGCGCAGCCGCGCGGGCGAGAACGTGATCGCGGAGGATGAGCAGCCGGGCAAGGCGCGGCTCGACAAGATCCCCCACCTCAAGCCCGCGTTCCGCGAGGGCGGCACGGTGACCGCGGCGAACTCGAGCTCCATCTCCGACGGCGCCGCCGCGCTGGTTCTCATGCGCCGCTCGGAGGCCGAGCGCCGGGGGCTCGACGTGCGCGCGGAGTTCCGCGGTCACGCGACCCACGCCCAGGCCCCCGCATGGTTCACCACCGCTCCCATCGGGGCGCTGCGCAAGGTGCTCGACGGCGCCGGCTGGTCTGCGTCCGACGTGGATCTCTACGAGGTCAACGAGGCGTTCGCCGTCGTCACCATGGCGGCCATGCGGGATCTGGAGCTGCCCCACGAGAAGGTAAACGTGCACGGCGGCGCCTGCGCCCTTGGCCACCCGGTGGGCGCGTCCGGGGCCCGCATCCTGGTCACGCTACTCGCCGCGTTGGAGGAGTTCGATCTGAAACGCGGCGTCGCGGCGCTCTGCATCGGCGGCGGCGAGGCGACGGCCATGGCAATAGAGAGAGTGGACCCGTGAGCACACCCATCGACTTCTACTTCGACTTCTCGTCGCCCTACGGCTACATCGCCAGCTGCCGCATCGACGAGGTCGGCGAACGCCACGGGCGGGACGTCATCTGGCGGCCCTACCTGATGGGCGTCGCCATGAAGATTACGGGCGCGACGCCGCTCGTGACCCGGGAGATGATCGGCAAGTACGCCGCCATC
>CBDTYP010000422.1:0-2723 GCA_965364645.1 uncultured Gammaproteobacteria bacterium
CGGCTGGGTGACCGGCCACTCCTACGTGATGTACGCGCCACTCGCCAACGGCGCGACGACCGTGATGTTCGAGGGCGTTCCAAACTATCCCGAGTGGAGCCGTTTCTGGGAGATCTGCGACAAGTACTCTATCGATATCTTCTATACGGCCCCCACCGCGATACGCGCCCTGATGGGCCAGGGCGACGAGTGGGTCACCAAGACCAGCCGCAAGAGCATCAAGGTCCTCGGCACCGTGGGTGAACCCATCAACCCCGAGGCGTGGATGTGGTATCACCGCGTGATCGGCAAGGAGCGCTGCCCCATCGTCGATACCTGGTGGCAGACGGAGACCGGCGGCATCCTGATCACGCCGTTGCCCGGCTGCACGCGCTTGAAGCCCGGCTCGGCGACGCGGCCGTTCTTCGGCGTGGTGCCCTGCCTCGTGGACGCGGAGGGCAAGGAGCTCGAGGGCGAGGCTGAGGGCGCGCTCTGCATCAAGCAGCCGTGGCCCGGCCAGATGCGCACCGTCTACGGCGATCACAAGCGTTTCATCGAGACCTACTTTGCCACCTTCAAGGGTCTCTACTTCACCGGCGACGGCGCCCGCCGTGATGCGGATGGCTACTACTGGATCACCGGGCGCGTGGACGACGTTATGAATGTCTCTGGCCACCGGCTCGGCACCGCGGAGGTGGAGAGCGCGCTGGTGGTGCACGCCGACGTGGCGGAGGCTGCCGTCGTGGGATATCCCCACGACATCAAGGGCACCGGCATCTACGCCTATGTGACCCTCAACGCCGGCATAGACGGCGACGACGCGCTCAAGAAGGACCTCGTGCAGCTCGTGCGCAAGGAGATCGGTCCCATCGCGTCACCCGACATCATCCAGTTCTCCCCCGGGCTTCCCAAGACCCGCTCGGGAAAGATCATGCGGCGCATCCTGCGCAAGGTGGCGGCCAACGAGGTCGACAATCTCGGCGACATCTCCACCCTGGCGGAACCCGCCGTCGTGGAGGACATCATCGAGAACCGCGCCAACCGCTGACCGGCCGCGGCATGCCCTGGGCGACGGTGTGCTCGACGCACACCGCCGTCCCGTGGGCCGCCGATCACGCCTTCCGGGAATGTTTTCATATTTTCCGTATTGACAAATTGGGGGCGGTGAATACCATGAATCCCGCCACCACCAAGAACTGATCGCACCGCGAGGAGCGCCGCCCTCCGGCGAATAACAATCTGGGGGATGCGACTATGGCTACCCAAGCCGCCGATCTCGGCGCCCGGCTCGCCGGGATCAAGAACGCCGAAGTCATCAAGAGTTTCTGTTACACCTGTCCCTGGCAGTGTCCCACCGAGGTGTTCGTCCGGGACGGCAAGGTCGTCTATCACAAGGGCAATCCCGAGTCCCCCAACAACATCGGCTCGCGCTGTGCCAAGGGCATGGCGAGCTGGTACGTGACCCAGGATCCGGACCGGCTCAAGTTCCCGTTGCTGCGCACCAACCCCAAGGGCGAGCCCGGTCAGTTCCGGCGCGCCACCTGGGATGAGGCGCTGGACTTCATTGCCGGGAAGTTGAATGACATCAAGGAGAAGTACGGCCCCGAGGCCGTGGCCTTCACCTGCCACCACGATCCGAACACCCACTTCTATTGGCACCTGCTGAAGGATCTCTACGGCAGCCCGAATATGTACGCGCACACGTCGGGATGCGAGCAGGACCGCCGCAGCGCGTGTCTGACTATGTTCGGCCACGTGTTCCCCATGCACGACTTCGCCAATTCGCGCTACGTGATGCTCTGGGGTATGAACAACCTCGGCGCGAACCAGGGGCTGTGGGAGAGCCGGGCGCTCATCGACGCGAAGAAGAGAGGCTGCAAGCTCGTCGTCATCGATCCGAACTTCACCGAGACGGCGCAGAAGGCCGACGAATGGGTCCCCGTGAACCCGGGCAGCGACGGCGCGCTGGCGCTCGCCATGTGCCGCGTTATCATCGAAGACGATCTATTCGATCGGGATTTCGTCAATCAGCATTGCGCGGGCTTCGACGGCTTCAGGGACCACCTGCGCGAGAAGGGTTATACGCCGGAGTGGGCCGAGCCCATCACGGGTGTATCCGCCGAAACCATCACCCGCCTCGCCCGGGAATTCGCGACCACCAAGCCCGCCATGTCCGCCATGTTCAAGGGCTCCGGGTACTATACGAATGGCGCCGACGCCGGGCGCGCCTGCTACATTCTCGACGCCATCACCGGCGAGGTGGACAAGCCGGGCAATATCAACCTCAAGGATTGGGCGCCGCTCGGCGCGGCGGTGGATATCCCCGAGGATGCGATGGCGACGCCGTCGAAGGATCCGCTGCACGTGGCCATGGGCTATCCGTTGGCGCCGGACCTGCCCAACTCGCGGCTCCCGGACGCGGTTATCGACGGCAATCCCTATCCGGTGAAGGGGCTGTTCGTGCAGTCGACGAATCCCGTCATGAGCGATCCGAACCGGGACCGGGTGCAGGAGATGTTCAAGCATCTCGAGCTCGCCGTGACCTGCGAACTCTTCATGAGCGAGACGGCGATGGAGAGCGATGTCGTGCTGCCGGAGACGTCCTTCTACGAGCAGGCGGAGATTCGCCAGGGTATGTGGATCGGCGCCGAGGTGGTGCTCTGCCAGCCGGCCGTGGCGCCGGTGGGCGAATCGAAGCCCCCCTACGAAATCGTCAAGATGCTGGCCGGGAAGATGGGCTGGGG
>CBDTYP010000423.1:0-2723 GCA_965364645.1 uncultured Gammaproteobacteria bacterium
GCATCCCCGAGGAGCTCGGGCTCCACTACGCCATCGGTTACCCGGGACGGGAGCCATGCACCGCCCGGGGACTGCGCCGAAGTCCCATCCACGCGCGCCTCGCGCAGATCGGCGCGCAGTTCGGGACCCGCATGGGTTGGGAGCGGGCCAACTGGTTCGCCGGCCCGGAGGACCCGACACCCGCCGCGCTTCGCTTCGGCCGCCCCGACTGGTTCGATGCGGAGTCCCGGGAGGCCCGCGCCGCCCGCGACGGCGTCGTGCTCTTCGATCAGTCCACCTTCACCAAGCTCATCGTCGACGGCCCGGACGCCGAGTCCTGCCTCCAGCACCTGTGCGCCAACGACGTCGCCGTGGCGCCGGGAAAGATCGTTTACACCGGCATGCTGAACGAGCGCGGCGGCTACGAGAGCGATCTCACGGTGTTTCGCCTCGCGCGGGACCGCTTTCTCCTCGTGACGGGCACCGCCCAGGCGGTACGGGATCCCCACTGGATCCGCGGGCATCTCGCCCCCGGCGAGCGGGTGTCGGTCGCGGACGTGACGGGCTCCCTCGCGGTCTTCGCCGTCATGGGTCCCCATGCACGCCGCCTGCTGCAGCCGCTCACCGATCAGGATCTGGGCATCGCGGCGTTTCCCCTCTTCACGAGCCGGGAGATATCCATCGGCACCGCCACCGCGAGAGCCGCGCGGCTCTCCTACGTGGGCGAGCCCGGGTGGGAGCTGTACGTGCCGGTGGAGATGGCGCCCGCGCTCTACGACACGCTGATGGACGCCGGCGCCGATGTGGGGCTCCGCAACGCGGGCGGCCACGCGCTGACGAGTCTCCGCGTCGAGAAGGGGTACCGGGCCTGGGGTCACGAGCTGACACCCGACGACACACCCCTGGAGGCGGGGCTCGCCTTCGCCACCAAGCTGGACGGCGACCTCCCCTTCCTCGGACGCGATGCGTTGCTCCGCCAGCGGGCCGCCGGGATCAGCCGCCGCCTCGTCCACTTCAAGCTCGAGGACCCGAATGTGCATATCCTCGGCGACGAGCCGATCCTCCGCCACGGCGAAGTGGCGGGCCAGACCACCTCCGCGGCCTTCGGACACACGGTGGGAGCCGGGGTCGGTATGGCCTACATCCATCTCGAGGGGCTCGACGCGAAGGAGACGATCGCCGGCGGTGGCTTCGAGGTGGACTACGCGACGCAACGTCACCCGGTGACACTCTCTCTCTCGCCATTCTTCGATCCGAGAGGGGAACGCATGAGGGCGAACGGGTGATCGAGTCCGTCCGCCACGTGGTGCGCAACGTGAGCCTGCTGGCTGTCTGCCAGGCGCTCATGATGACGGCGAGCACGCTGAACGTCTCCACCACCGCGCTGGTGGGGTTCATGCTCGCGGACAACAAGGCGCTGGCGACCGTGCCCTTCGGCCTCCTGTGGCTAGGCACGACGATGACCTCCGTGCCCGCGGCGCTGCTGATGCGCCGCATCGGCCGCCGGGCGGGACTCATGGCCGGCGTGACGGCCGCAGTTGTCGGTGGGAGCCTCTGCTCGCTCGCCATCTTCCAGCGCCGCTTCGATCTCTTCTGCGTCGGATCCATGCTGGTGGGCGCGTTCAACGCCTTCGGACAGCAGTACCGCTTCGCGGCCGCCGACGCCGCCGGCGAGGCCTTCCGCGCCCGGGCCATCTCGCTCGTGGTGGCGGGGGGTGTGGTCGCCGCGTTCGCCGGACCCAATCTCGCCCGCGCGACCCGGGATATGTACCCGGTGGATACCTTCGCCGGCAGCTACATGGCCACCGTCGTGCTGTATCTGCTCTCGTGGCTCGTGCTGGCCTTCGTGCGCATGCCGCCGGGGACCGTGGCGACCGCGCGGGTGTCGTTCACGGCCTACGCGGCGCTCCTCTCCCGGCGGCGCTTCCTGGTGGCCGTCGTCAGCGCCATGTTCGGTTACGGGGTCATGAATCTGGTCATGTCGGCGACGCCGCTCGCGATGCTGGACTGCGGCTTCGGCTTCGGCGAGACGGCCACGGTCATCCAGTGGCACGTGCTGGCGATGTTCGCCCCGGCGTTCTTCACCGGGCACCTCATCGAGCGCTTCGGTCCGCTGAAGATCATCATGACCGGCGCCATGCTGCAGCTGCTCTGCGTGCTGGTGAACCTTCAGGGGCAGTCGGAGTGGAACTTCGCCGCGGCCCTGGCGCTGCTCGGCCTCGGCTGGAACTTTCTATTCGTGGGCGGCACGACGCTGCTGACCAGCAGCTACAGCGGTGCGGAGAAGGCGGCCGCGCAGGGCCTCAACGACTTCCTGGTGTTCGGCATGGTGACGATGACGGCCCTCGGTTCCGGGGTCCTGCACCATGCCTTCGGGTGGGATGCCATCAATCTCGTGATGGCGCCGTTCATCGGGGTGGCGTTTTGCTTGAGCTTCTGGCTGAACCGCCGCGCCGGGAGAAACTCCCGGGCGGCGTAGCCAGTGTGAAGCGGGTTGCGGATGCGCGGTCCCAGCGGCATCCGTCGTGTCGGCATGATTTGGTGTCAGCTGTTGTGCTTCTTCCACCACTTCTAGGACGTCGAGGGCGTGGGCCTGTAGCTACCGGAGCCGCTGCTCGGGGTGCAAGCATCCTCGCTGTTGCAGCTCTTGCGCTTGATGGTGCCGGTGTTGTTGCCGCCTACAAGCAGCGAACTTCCCTCAAGCAGGGTGCGGTCGGCAAAGTTGTCATTCGTGGGTATGACGA
>CBDTYP010000424.1:0-2658 GCA_965364645.1 uncultured Gammaproteobacteria bacterium
GGTTCATCCCTCTGTTCCCTCGTGGGCTCATACTTCTTCTACTTCCGGCGCCTCCTGGTGTCGTTGACATGGATCAACAGCCTTCCTATCCATGGTCGCCCGGAAGGAAGTCCGATGTGGGACAAAGTCGACGAGAGGCGCTTCGGCGGAAGCGCCTGGAGACCTCAGCGCGGCGGCCCGTAGTTCTCCCGGACGTAGGCTTCCTCGAAGCCCATGCGCAGGATGTTCTTGTAGGAGTGCTGCGGGTCGCCCTCGACCTCCTCGCCGGTCTCGGTAACGATCATCCGGCAGCCCATGTCGATGGCGTCCACGATGCGCCGACGCAGCAGCGCGCTCTGGCTGCCCCGGCGGCGGAACGCGGGCGCAGTCGCGCCGAAGTCGCACGATCCGATGCCGTCGCGGACGAAGAGGCCACCGGTGCCGGCCGGCTCGTCACCGTCGAAGCTCATGTATATGCGCCAGCCATCGGCTGACACTATGCGGGCCAGCCAGTCGATCGCTTCGTCGCCGAGGTCGAAGGCGTCCGCCACGATGCGCCCGAAGGCCGGCCCGTCGGCGGGCTCCGCGCGGCGCACGGTCAGGTCCGTGTCGGCGGGCGGGGGTGCGGCGCGGCCCCGGGCGAACTTCATCCAGCCCCGGGCCTTCTCGAGCCCCGCTTCCAGCAGCCAGTCCCGGATGCCGGGCGGCTGCGCGTCCGGGTGCACGTGAACGAAGTAGCGTTCGACGCCGGCCTCCCGGTAGAGCGCGGCGATGCGGCGGATCGTGTCCCGGTCCTCGGGACCCGAGAGCCCGAGGCAGATGGCGCGGTTGACGACGATGCCGCTCGGCGGGAGCGCGCCCGCGACGGAAACGAGTGCGCCGCCGACCGTGACGCACTGAAGCCCGAGACGTGCCCTCAGCGCATCGTCCGCCGCGGCGTGAAACGCCGCCAGCCCCTGGCGCTCGACCTCTTCTTCTTCGACGGGCAAATGGATCCCCTCAGTCGCCGGCTTCTTTGTCCTGCTCGATGGCTCTCGGCTTCTGCTCGAGCTCTACGCTCTCGATCTGCTCGAAGCGCTTGGTAATCTTCGACGCCGAGATGTGCACCTTGTCGACGTCGTCCTTGGCCTGGGTGATGTGGGTCGAGAGCTTGTCCATGCGCACCTGGAAGCGGTTGAAGTCCTTGGCGAGCTCGCCGAGATGGGCCTGGATGATGTGCACCTGCTCGCGGGTGGCCTCGTCCTTGATGACCGCCCTCGCGGTATTGAGTATCGCCATGAACGTCGTCGGCGAGACCATCCACACGCGCCGCTGGTGAGCCTCCTGCACGAGATCCATGTGGTGGGCCTGGATCTCGGCGAACACGGCCTCGGCGGGGATGAACATGACCGCGCCCTCGGCGGTCTCGCCGCGGATGATGTACTTCTCCGCGATGTCCTGGATGTGCTTGCGGATGTCGGCTTTGAACTGGCGCTCGACGCCCTTGCGCTCGGTCTCGCTCAGATCCAGGTCGGTCATGCGTTGGTACGCTTCGAGGGGGAACTTGGCGTCCACCGCGACGTTACCCGTCGGCTGGGGTAGAAACAGCATGCAGTCGGCGATTTTTTCGTTCGAGAGCTTGTACTGAATGGCGAAATGGGATTCCGGTAGCACGTTTCGCACCAGCGAGTTGAGCTGCACCTCGCCGAAGGCGCCGCGGGAGCGCTTGTCGGAGAGAATTTCCTGAAGGCTCACCACATCCTGGGAGAGCTCGGTGATCTTCTTCTGTGCCTCGTCGATGAGGGCGAGGCGCTTCACGACGTCGGCGAAGGTTGCCGTCGTCTTCTCGAAGCCCTCGGTGAGACGCTTGTCGACCTGTCCGCTGATCTCCTTCAGGCGACCGTCGGTGTTCGTGGTCAGGGTATCGACGCGCTTCCCGACCTCTTCGGAGCTGCGGGCGAGGGCCTCGGTGACCTGGGTCTGGGTGGCGTGCATGCCGCTCTGCAATGTCTCCTGCAGCGCTTTCAATGCGTCGCCCTGGCGCTGCTCGAAGCGCGTCTGGTGGTTTCCGAGTGACGCGTTCAGCTGTTCGCGCAGATCGCCGGTCGCGCGCACCATCTGCGTGCGCCCGTCGGCGAGGTGTTCGCCAACGATCTTCTGCAGCACGTCGAAGCGCTCGATGAGCTCGGTGCGGAGCTTGCCCCCGAGCTCGCTCTGCTGGGTCTGGGATTCGCCGAGGCGGCGTTCGAGCAGCGCGCGGGTATCGCCGTGGCCCGCGCTCTGGCCCTTGTCGAGAGCACGCAAGTGCTCTTCCAGGGTGTGATTGCGGACTTGCTCGAGCTTCTGCTGCTCTTCGTCGCGGGCCTGCCCGCGCACCCGGTCTTCCTGGATATGCCGCAGGAGCGATGCCTGTCGCCACGCGAGCCAGCCGACGAGGGCCAGCAGGAGGACGAGCCCACCCAGGACCAGCGGGCCGAAAGCGGCGATGAACTCGGGGTTGGACGTGAACGTCATGGGGCGGCTCTGTGCCGATTGTGGACAGATCCGGCGGGGATCTCAATTCAGCGACGGGCCGGTCCGGCGGGAGAGGAGGGGAGTGGCGCCGTTACTTCACCAGCGGCTCGAGGGCGCGCACGCCGGCCGCGGCCCGGGCGTCGCCCTGGCGGGCGGCGCGCTGATACCAGCTCAGGGCCCGGGCAT
>CBDTYP010000425.1:0-2643 GCA_965364645.1 uncultured Gammaproteobacteria bacterium
TTGATCGGTGAGCAGCCGCTCCACCGACGCGCTCACGTTGACCGTGCGCGCGAGATAGAGTCTCGCGACCTCGTCTTCCAGCAGACCGACACCGGCACCCGGGCCGTGCTTGCGTGCCAGCAGACGGGCGGTGGCATGGCCCAGCACCCGGGGATTCACCGATCGCGCCCGCAGCAACGGTAGCACGACCGCCTCCAGCAACGCCGGATCGACACTCATCGGCAACGTTCCGAGGCACTCCACCAGCCCGTGCTGGGCACCCAGGTGATCGCCGTCACGAACGAGCGCGCGTCCGAACGCGGCGACGGCGTCCGGCACCCGGTCGATGGCCAGGTATGCCCCGCCGACCCGGCACTGGATCTCGGCGGAATCCGCGCCGAGTGCTATCGCTCTCTCCAGCAGATCCGCGGCCTCCTCGAATCGACCGCGGGCGCCGCGCAGGTTACCGAGGTTCAGCAACGCATCGGTGAAGTCCGGGGCGATCGCCAGGGCTTCCTGGAACGCCTCCTCCGCCTCCACGTCCCGCCCGAGCGCCATGAGCGCCAGCCCCAGGTTGTTCCGATAGGCTGCGGACCGGGGACTCCGGGTGATAGCGCTCGTAATCAGCGCGACCGCGTCCTCGTTGCGATCCTGTTGATGGGCGATCACACCAGTGAGGTGCAGCGCATCGGCGTTACCGGGATCGCGCGCAAGCACGTCACCGTAGAGCTGTGCGGCGCGCTCCAGCTCACCGCGGCCATGACAGGCCATCGCCTGTTGCAACACCTCAGCCGTGGGGAGAGTCATAAGGCGTCGCGGTCAGTCCGGCAATCCGGCCTGTCGCAGATCGGCAGCGATATCTTCGGACACATCTTTGTCTCGATAGGGAAGCGCGCTGGCGTAACCCGCCGAAGAGAATGCAGGTTCCGACTCGGCGACACGTCGGCCGATATCCCGCGCCTCCGTCAACCCGCGGCCGCGGACGAGTGCGCTCACGAGCAGCAGGCGCCCGTGGAGCGAACCCGGCACGATGCGCAGCAACTCCCGGGCGACGGACATGGCGAACGCGGTCTGTCCCGCGTCCCGATAGGCGGTCGCGAGGATCTCCAGGAACCAGGGCGGGTAGACCGGAGACAGGCGAATGGCGCGCTTCACGTGGACGATGGCATCGGCGCTCTGTCCGCAGTGGAGCAGGACATTGGCGAGGAAGCCGTTGGCGTTCGTGCAACCCGGCCGGATGACGACGGCCTTCCTCGCGATCTCCAGCGCCTCGTCGTGACGTCCCTCCAACAGGCGCACGTTCCCGAGCACCGTGTGCGCCTGCCCGTCCGCGTCCTCCGACTGCACCGCCTTCTCGGCCCAGACGCCCGCCGATCGGCGCGACGCTTCCGGGTCGTCGGACCAGCCCCGCGTTGCGTCGAACCAATAGCAGAGCGCGACCCAGGTCGGCCCCAGGGGGGAGTCCGGCACAGCCTTCGCGACCCGCTCGAAGTTCGCCCGCGCGCTCGCGTTGGACTCGGCGTTCATCTTGAAGAACTCGTGCATGCCGGCATAGAAACGATCCCGCGCATGTGGGTCTGTCAGGCATTTGCGCCAGACACGCGCCTGATCGCCGCTCGAGAGCTTGACGTCGAGGGCGGACACCACGCGCTCCGCGATCTCGTCCTGCAGGGAGAACACGTTGTCGAGGACGCGATCGTAGCGTTCCGACCAGACGATAGTGGAGGAGCCCGTATCGGTCAGCTCGACACTCACCCGCACTCTGTCGCCGGCACGTTGCACCGAACCCTCGAGCACGTGGCGAACACCGACCAGCGGCCCCGCCTCCTCTCCCTTCACGTCGCGGATGGCACTGGCCGTGCCGGCGGCGGTGAGAAGAATTGCCGACGACTTGACCAGCACGGTCTGAATATCCAGGCGGAGGCCGTCTGCCAGCGCCGCGCAATCGGGGTCGTCTCCGATACTCTTGAAGGGAATCAACGCGATCGACGGTCTCTCTGGAAGGGGAAGATCGAGGCCGTCGATCTGCGGGGGCAACACCGAATCGTCCCGCGAGTCGCCGGGATCCTCCGATGCGAGAACGTGATCGTCTGGGCCTGCCTCCGTCAGGGACAGCTCCGTATCGGCGGGCAGCTTCGCGGCGGCGGCCGCGTCCACGTGAACGTCGTCCGTACGCGCGCCTGCGACGAGACGGGCGGCGCGCTCGGCGGCATCCCCGCCGAGCCCGTCCCGCCCCTCGACGACGGCGCCGAGCGCGATACCGAATCGATAGTGCACCCGTTCCTCCGGCGAGAGTTTCGGGTTGGAACCCAGGATCGCCGCCCGCGCCGCCTGCGCGCATTCGACGCCGCGGGAAGGATCATCGAAAAGCGCGGCGACCGAGTCGCCGGGACATTCGACGACGCGACCGCCGTGCTCTTCCATGGTCGAGACGACGAGAGCGCGGCAGCGATCCAACGCGGCTCTCGTGTCGGATTCGCCGCCCTCTCCCATCAAGAGCCCGTAGGCGCGCGGGTGGGCGAGCAGCACCACGGCCTCGCCACCGGCCGTGTCTCCGGTCTCGGGATCGGCGTCGGACACCCGCCACGCGTGCACCGGCTCGGGGATGTTCTTTACCTCGCATGGTCCCAGATCTTCGAATGCGACGGGGACCCGCCTGCCCAC
>CBDTYP010000426.1:0-2637 GCA_965364645.1 uncultured Gammaproteobacteria bacterium
CCGCGCCGACGCCGCCGGCCACGGCCGCGGTCTCGCCGCCGAAGCCGCCGAGGATCACGTTGAAGAAGGAGCGATTCATGCCCTTGCACATGATGTAGGAGAGGATCGCGCCCGAGGATCCCACGAGCGCCCCGGTGATGATCAGCGCCGTGTTCTCCAGCGTGAACCCGATGCCGGCGGCCGCCCATCCCGAGTAGGAGTTGAGCATGGAGATAACGACGGGCATATCCGCGCCGCCGATGGGGATGATGATCAACACGCCGACGACGAAGGCCAGGATCGTGAGCGCCCAGAACGCGGTGTGGGATTCGGTGGCGCACAGCCACACGATGAGCCCGACGAGGGTCAACCCCAGCAGCGCGTTCAGCGGATGCTGACCCGGGAAGACGACGGGTGCGCCCGACACGAGGCCCTGCAGTTTCGTGAACGCGACGACGGACCCCGTGAACGTAATCGCGCCGATGGCGACGCCCAGCGACATCTCGACCAGGCTCGAAACCTTGATGCTGCCCACCACGCCGATGCCGTAAGCCTCCGGCGTGTAGAGCGCGGAGGCCGCCACGAGCACGGCCGCCATGCCCACCAGGCTGTGGAACGCGGCCACGAGCTGCGGCATCGCGGTCATCGGGATGCGTCGCGCGATGATCGCGCCGATGGTGCCGCCGATGGCGACACCTCCGACGATCATCAGCCAGGTGAGCCCGTCACGGATGTCGGCGAGATAAAGCGTCACCGCCACGGCGATCGCCATGCCGATCATGCCGAGCATGTTGCCGCGCCGGGAGGTCTCCGGCGACGAGAGCCCGCGGAGCGCGAGTATGAACAGGACTCCTGCGATGAGGTAAGCCAGCGCGGCTAGGTTGGCTGTCACCCGTCTTCCCTCTTAGGTTCTTTCTTCTTGTACATCCCGAGCATGCGCTGGGTGACGAGGAAGCCGCCGAAGATGTTCACCGATGCCAGCACCAGGGCGAAGAAGCCGAGGGCCTTGGAGATCGTCGCCCCCTCGCTGTTTTCGGTACCGAGTTCGACACCCACCGCGAGCAGCGCGCCCACCACGATGACCGACGAGATGGCGTTGGTCACCGACATCAACGGCGTGTGCAGAGCCGGCGTCACGCTCCAGACGACGTAGTAACCGACGAAGATCGCCAGCACGAAAATGGAAAGTCTAAATACGAAGGGATCGATCTGAACCGCTTCCATCAGCTGTCTCCCGCCTTGCCGTCATCGCCCGTCAGCAGTGGATGAACCACGGCGCCGTCGCGGGTGAGGCCCGTGCCGACGACCAGCTCGTCCTCCCAGTCCATCTTGACGGCGCCGCTCTCCGCGTCCACGAAGGGCGCGATGAAATTGAAAAGGTTGCGCGCGTAGAGCGCGGAGGCGTCCACCGGCAGCCGGCCGGGAACATTGTAGTGGCCGATGATGCGCACGCCTTCGTGATCGACGATCTCGCCCGGCCTCGAGAGCGCGCAATTGCCGCCCTGCTCCACCGCGAGGTCGACGATAATGGAGCCGGCGCGCATGCTCTCCACCATCTCCTCGGAGACCAGCAGGGGCGCGGGTCGGCCGGGGATGAGCGCCGTGCAGATGACGATGTCCTGCTTCTTGAGAGTCTCGGCGACGAGCTCCGCCTGGCGGCGCTTGTAGTCCTCGCTCATTTCCTTCGCGTACCCGCCGGCGGTCTCCGCATCGGCGGTCTCCTCGCTCTCCACCATGACGAAGTTGGCGCCCAGGCTCTCCACCTGCTCCTTGGCCGCCGGGCGCACGTCGGTGGCACTCACGATGGCGCCAAGCCTGCGTGCGGTCGCGATGGCCTGCAGGCCGGCGACGCCGGCGCCGAGCACCATGACCCGGGCAGGCGCCACGGTTCCCGCCGCGGTCATCATCATCGGCATGGCCCGCTCGAACTCCGCGGCCGCGTCGAGCACCGCCTTGTATCCGGCGAGATTGGATTGGGAGGACAGGACGTCCATGGACTGGGCGCGGCTGATGCGCGGCATGAGCTCCATGGAGAACGCGTCGATGCCGCCGGCCGCATATTGATCAATATCAACGCGATCGCCGAAGGGCGCGAGCTGGCCGATGAGAATGGCGCCGCGCTTGAGGTGCGAGACGCTCTCCCGGGGCGGGCGCTCCACGGTCAACAGGACGTCGGCCCGGGCCAGCAGTGTGTCGCCGTTCGCCTCGATCTCGGCGCCGGCCTCCCGATACTCGTCATCGGAGACGCGCGCCCGCGCGCCCGCGCCGGATTCGACGACGACGCCGAGACCGGCGCCGATGAGCTTTTTCACCGTTTCAGGCGAAGCTGCGACGCGCGTCTCACGCTCGCCGCGCTCTTTGATGACCGCAACCTTCATGTCGATTAGAGAAATCCGCCCCTCGAGGAAGCCGCGTATTATGTCACAGAAACTCGTTGTACAAGAGAGTCGGCCGGGGATTCGGCCGTTGGGCTTCGCTGCGCTCAGCCCAACCTACGGGTGCCGGTACATTGTTCTTGTAGGTTGGGCTGAGCGCAGCGAAGCCCAACGGCCAGGGCCCGGTCAAGGCTGCGCGATCACCAGGGGCACCAGCATCTCCGCGCGGCTCGTGCCGCCGTGGACGCCCACGTGCACCGGGCGCTCGCCCTCGCCCATGAGA
>CBDTYP010000427.1:0-2606 GCA_965364645.1 uncultured Gammaproteobacteria bacterium
GGAGAGCACGAACCGTTACAGCCCCGCTCCCCAGCGGTATTGCCAGAATATGCCCATGGAGTCGAAGTCGCCGCCGGTGCGCGCGGAGACGCCGGAGCTTGCATGTAACTTCACCGAGTTCCGGCGATTCACCGGAATCGCTACCGTCAAGCCGACACGGGTATTGCTCTGCGGGGATCCAGCGTCTACTCCATCGATGCTGGAACGTCCACCGGTGTAGTAGGTGCCATCGACGGCGACCCAGATGCCGGACTGGAAGTTGTAGATCACATGTCCCTGCACGGAGTACAGCGGCTCCTGTGCGCGGGTACTCCCGCCGAGGAAGTCATCGTTATCGGTTTAGAAGGTTGCGGCGGCGGCGAGCTCGAGCGTAAGCCGTCCCAGAGCCTTGGACATGCCGAGCTCCGGCTTGATTGATCAGCGATTGGTGCCGATATTCACGAGCCGGTCGGAGTCATACTGGCCCAGGGGCGCCGAGACCTGGAGGCTCGCGCCGACGATGAGATCTTGCTCGTAATCGGCATACTCTTCGAGCGACAGGGCGGGGGCGCCGAAGAAATTGACCGAGAATCGAAACCGAGGATCCGCGAACCCGGATACGTTTCGGTCTTGGCGTTGTCCGTTGGTTTCCGCGGAAGCAGAGACCCAGGCGTAGGGCAGAATGACGTCGATCTTTCCGGACCTACCAAAAATATCGAGGCCGCGGGCAAAGCCGAAAACCGCCTCGTGCACTTCAATACTGGAGTTCTCCAGAGGAATCGCCGGATCGGCGACAACGTTGCCGGTCGTGTAGGAATAACCTCCGATAAGGAAGTTGAGACCGACCGGGGTGTTCGAGTAGGTCCTGGGCTCCAGCTGCTGCGAAAGTGCAGCCGGCCCGACGAGGGAAAGGGAGAGCGCCAGAAGAATGGCGCTCAGCCGGTTTCGAACTATTGCGTCACATCGGGGCACAATCTGATTTCATGGCCCCCGGTCTTGATTACAGCTTCTGAAGCTCCGGTATCAACTCCCGGGACATCAGGCCCATGCTTTCGAGCGCGGTGTCGAGAGGCATCCCCGCCCACTGGGTGCGGAAGATGAGATGCCCGGCGCCGACCTCTTCCCAGTAGGGTTTCAGCTGCTCGTAGCACTCTTGCGGCGAACCGAGGATGAACCGGCCCTCGGTGAGCTCCTCGAAGTCCTTGTCGAATGATTCGTCGTCGGGCATCGCCTCGTCCTGTCCCCATTTGGCGTAGTCCTGGTACTTGCCGAGCAGGTAAGGCCCCGCCATTTCCACGGCCGTAGCGCGGTCCTTGGCGCAGAAGATCTCTTTCATCACGGGCAGCTCAGCCGGAAAAGGCTTTCCTACGGTCTCCAGCTCGTCGCGGTAGATGACCATCTGGCGCCGGATCGTCTCGAGCGTCGAGTGGGGGTTGATGAACCAGTTGTCGCCCATGCGGGCCGCGCGGCGAATGGCCTTGTCGTTGTTGGCCGCGAACCAGATGGGCGGGCCCGGCTGCTGCACCGGGCGGATGTTCATGCGCACGTTCTCGAGGACGCAGGTGTCGCCGTGGTGCGTTACGGACTCCTCGGTCCACAGGCGTTGGACGAGCTCGAGATACTCCACGAAGCGCTTGACCCGTGTGCCCTTCGGCACGTTGAACGCGTCGAACTCCACGTCCCGGTAGCCGAGACCCACGCCGAAGACGAAGTTGCCGCCCGCGATGATGTCGAGGGTGGCGACGGTTTCCGCGATGTAGACGGGATTGTGCAGATTGATCAGCATGACGCCGAGGCCTGTCGTCATGTCGCCGGCCTCGGGCATCAGCCGCGTCAGGAAGGGCACGAGCTGGAGCTGCTTGTTGTTGCCCTCGTTGAGATAATGCTGTCCCGAGAACAGGGAATCCCAGCCGTTGTCGCGGGCGTGGTGGACCATGGCGATCTGCTCATCGAGCGCCTTCACCATGTCCGTGTCGAGGTGCTGCTGATTCGTGACGAACAGTCCGACCTTCATCGAGTCGTCTCCCCCTACTTGATGAACGCGGAGTAGCGATCGAGCATGGGGAGAATCTCTTCCCGGACCTCCGACGGCAGCGTGAGCAGCGCACTGTCGACACCCGCCGCCGCGCACTTGTCGAGGTAATCCGCGTCGGCCTTCGCGCCGAAGAGATGGGTGGAGATCGTGCTCACGTCGCGCCCCGCCTCGTCTGCGTAGCGCGCGAGCCGCGCCATCTGCGCATCCGGATCGTCGAAGTTGCGCCCGCGGGGGATCCAGCCGTCGCAGAAATCCATGACCCGGCGCAGCGTGTGCCGGGTCTCGCCGCCCAGCAGAATGGGCGGGTGCGGCTGCTGGACGGGCTTCGGCCAGGACCAGATGGGCTCGAACTCCGTGAACTCGCCCTTGTAGGCGGCATCGTCCTGGGTCCAGATGGCCTGCATGGCCTTGGCGCGATCCACCATGACCCGGAAGCGGGTATCGAACGCGGTGCCGTGGTTCTCCATCTCCTCCGCGTTCCAGCCGGCGCCGATGCCGAAGTCCACGCGTCCGTTTGAGACGAGATCGAGGGATGCGACGCACTTGGCGGTGACGATCGGGTCCCGCTCGGTGAGCAGCACGATGCCGGTGC
>CBDTYP010000428.1:0-2597 GCA_965364645.1 uncultured Gammaproteobacteria bacterium
CCGTAGCTGACCTCGATGTTCGAGACCTCAAGCATAGGCGCCGCCCAGGTAGGACTCGATGACCTGGCTGTCGTTCTGGATCGCGTCGGGCGATCCTTGCGCGATCTTCCGCCCCAGATGCAGGGCGAGGATGTCGTCGGCGAGAGACATCAGCACCTGCATGTTGTGCTCGATGATTACCAGCGTGACGCCCTCACTCTTCAGCTTCTCCACGAGAGCGATGAGTCCGGGGAGCGTGCGCTGATCGACGCCGCCGGTCACCTCATCCATGAGCAGGAGACGCGGCCGCGTCGCCATGGCGCGGGCGAGCTCGAGGCGCTTGCGCTGGCCCGTGCTGAGGGCCTGGGCGTGGTGCTTGCGCTTCTCCAGCAAGCCGACGAACTCCAACGCCTCCAACGCGAGCCTGCGCGCCGGCGCGAGGCGGGGCGTGTGCTGCATGACGCCGACCATGACGTTCTCCTCCACCGTCATGTCGGTGAAGGGCTTGAGCTTTTGAAAGGTGCGCCCGATGCCGAGGCGGTTGATCTGATCGGGCCTGAGCCCGCGCAGCCGTTTCCCCGCGAAGCGCACCTCACCGGCATCGGGGGGCTGATACCCGGTGATCAGATCGAAGAGCGTCGACTTACCGGCGCCATTGGGACCAATGACGCCGAGAATGGTGCCCTCATCGACATTGAACGAGATGTCGTTGTTGGCGAGCAGGCCGCCGAAGCGTTTGCTCAGGCCTTCAACTTCGAGCATCGCCATTGTCAGTCTTCTCTTGGTCGATCTTCTCTTCGTCGTCGGGGTCGTGGTACGTCTTTACCGCTCCGACGAGGCCCTCGGGCTTGAAAATACAGATGAGCACGATGAGCGCGCCGTAGATCATCAGATCCAGCGTGCCCCCCGTGCCGCCGAAGTAGATGCGGGTCACCTCCGAGAGCGGCACCAGCACGGCGGCACCGATAACCGGCCCCCACAGCGTGCCCGCCCCTCCCATGACCGCCATCAGCACGACCAGGATCGACATCGACAACGGAAACACGGACTCGGGATCGATGACCAGGACGTACTGGCAGTAGAAGGCGCCCGCCATGGACATGAGCGCCGCCGAGATCATAAAGGCGTACGACTTGTAGAGCGTCACGTTGACGCCGAGGCTGCTGGCGGCTTCCGGCTCGTCGCGTACGGCCCGAAAGTAGAACCCGATGCGGGAACGATCCAGCCGCCAGACGATGAAGCATGCGAGGACCAGGAACGACAGGATGATGTAGTAGTACGGCAGCTTGGTGCCGTGAAACTGGAAACTCAGCAGTGGCGTCTCGCGCACGATGGGCAGAAAGATCCCGGAGGCGGCGCCGACGAGCTCCCAACGCTGCATGAAGATCTGCACCCCTACGCCGATCAATAGCGTGGCGATGGCGAAGTAGTGACCGCGCAGCCGGAACGTCGGGATTCCAATCGCGATCGCCATGGCCATGGCGATCACCATACCGATGAGCATGCCGATCCAGGGTGAGATCTGATAGGCGAAGAACAGGAAACCCGTGCTGTAGGCGCCGATCCCGAAGAAGGCGGCATGACCGAGGGAGATCTGCCCGCAGAAACCCGCGAGGATGTTCCATGACTGCGCCATCAACGCGAACATGAAAACCGTGATCATGACGTGCACGTAGTGGGGATACGACGACGCGAATACGAGGGGGAACGCGAGCACGGCGAGGGCAAGCACGACGTAGATCACCTTGCGCAGGTTCGATATCGGCGCGTGCAACGGCTCCGCCATGGCCGAAGCCAGCAACTTCTCGTTCACGGCGGTGGTGGGCCTCGTATCCGCCATCAGAAGCGCCCGAACAACCCTTTCGGCCTGACCACGACGATTACCAGATACAGAGCGAACACGATCAGCAGCTTATAGGACGGATCGATGAGGAGTCCGCCGAGAGACTCGACGAGACCGATGAGAATCCCCGCGACGAGGCTGCCGAGGATGCTGCCGAATCCGCCCATGGCCACCGCGACATAGGCGAGCAGCGCGAACTCCAGGCCGACCTCGGGAAACACGTAGTAGAAGGTGCTCAGGAAGACACCGGCGAGGCCGACGCAGGCCGCGCCGATGCCCCATCCGAGCGCGAACATCCGGTCCGTCGGGATGCCCATCAGCTCGGCGGCCTGGCGATCCTGTGACGTAGCCTGCAGGGCGAGGCCGGTCTCGGTACGCGAAATGAAGAAGTAGAGGAAGCCGAACGCGAGCACACAGCCCAAGCTCGCGACTATCTGGGGCTGGCCGAGGAATACGCCGCCGATCTCGACGCGGCCCTCGACGATGGGGTTGGCGATGCTGCGAAAGTCCGGCGTCCACAGAAACTGTGCCAGCGCGCGCAGGAACACCGCGAGGCCGAAGGTGGCGCAGATCTGCGCCAGCATGGACGCGCCCAGGATGTGGCGGATGATGCCGTAGTGGGTGGCGACGCCCATGAAGAAGAGCAGCGCCGCACAGAGGGGAACCGAGTACAGGGGATCGAGGCCGAACAGCGCCCATAACCAGAATGCCGCATACATACTGATCATCATGAACTCGCCGTGGGCGAAGTTGACGATCTCCATGAGCCCGAATA
>CBDTYP010000429.1:0-2592 GCA_965364645.1 uncultured Gammaproteobacteria bacterium
CGCCCGCGCGCGAGCTCGGTTTGAAGGTGAGCCGGCGTTGCATCGACCTCGGCGCGAGCCTGAATATCGGCCGGCGCTCCGTCGCGAACATCTTCCGCATCGCGCCGCCGTTGACCGTAACCCGTGGGCAGATCGACACCGCCGTCTCGATCCTCGATCAGGCCTTGACGGAATGCGCGACCTGACCGAGCTCCGGGCAAGTCAACAGGCTGCGTGGGATCGACAACGCGAGTACGTCGCCGGGAACTCGGATTTTTATCAAGCGCTCTGGGGCGGTCGGCCACCACCTCGCGATCTGCGCGATCTTGCGGACCTGCCGCTGTCATCGAAGGCGCAGTTGCGGATCTCCCAGGCCGAGCACCCGCCATTCGGGAATTACCTCGCTTCCACTCGAACGGAAGTAACGCGTCTGCACCGCACCTCTGGCACGACAGGCCAGGCGATGAACCTCGCCTTGTCGGCCCGCGATTGCGAGATCACCGAGACCGTTGGCGGACGCAGCCACCGGGCCGCCGGGCTCACGCCGGATCACACCGTCGTCCATTGCCTCAACTACCAGATGTGGATGGGTGGGGTGACCGACCATCTCACCCTCGAAAGAACCGGCGCCACCGTCGTACCATTCGGCGCCGGCGGCACCGAGCTGCTGATCCGTACGATTCTCGAAACCGGGATCGATGCGATCTCCTGCACTCCTTCTTATCCTGCCGTTCTGGAGCGCGTGCTTTCAGAGGGTTTCCCGGAGCTCCGTCCCGTCGAGCTCGGATTGAAGCTCGGGCTCTTTGGCGGTGAGCCAGGTCTCGACGATCCAGCTCTACGGAAACGGATCCGCGACACCTGGGGCATGGAGCCGCGCAATGCCAACTATGGCGTTTCAGACGTGTTCTCGAACTTCGCCGCGCAGTGCGTGCACGATACGAGGCTGCATTTTCTCGCCGATGACGTTCTGTATCCCGAGCTGATCGACCCGGACACCGAGGAACCTCTTCCCCTCGAGGCCGGCAGCGAAGGAGAACTGGTGCTGAGTCACCTTGAGCGGGAGTGTCAGCCGCTGGTGCGGTTCCGCACCGGCGACATCATCGCGATCGACGAAACCGAACCATGCCGGTGCTCCCGCACGGGGATGCGCTTTCGCGTCGTCGGGCGCAGCGACGACATGGTCGTCGTGCGCGGGATCAACATATTCCCGACCATGGTGGCGGCGGTCATCGGCGAGTTCGCCGAGCTCTCCGGCGACTATCGAATCGAGCTCAGCGAGGAGCCGCCCCACGACGTCTTGCCGGTTCGGGTGGAGCTGGCCGCGGAGAGTAACGATCTCGCAGGATTCGGAGAGAGAGTCGAGCAGGCGATCAAGTCGAAACTCGGAGCCACGGCCAGGGTCACCGTCATGCCGGCGGGCAGCTTCCCGACAACCGAAGGCAAGACGAAGCGAGTAACGAGGGCCTACGGATGAGTGCATTTCAATATGAAACCGTCTCGAGCACGTTCGACGACAACGGGGTGCGGACAATCACCTTGAACCGGCCGGACAGCCTCAATGCCATGAACCGGCAACTGATCGACGACGTCACATGTGCATTCGACGACGCGAATGCGGATCCGTCGACCAGGGCGATAATCTTTACCGGCGAAGGCAGGGCCTTCTGCGCCGGCGACGACCGCCACGCCCACGTGCACCCCGAGAACGAGGAGCAGGCGCGCGATGTCGTGGACGCGATCCAGCGTGCGACGCGCGCCATCGTCTTCGGCGCAAAGCCCGTCGTCGGGGCGATTAACGGCTGGGCGGTCGGCGGCGGATTCGAATGGGCGATAAACTGCGACTTCCCGATTTGGGCCAGGAGTGCCAGGGGGTTCTTCCCGGAGGTGTCGCTAAATCTGTTCGTCACCGGAGCAGTGACTTCTTTGCTGCCCGCGCTCGTAGGTCTGAACAAGGCCCGCGAGATGCTGTACTTCGGCGATCGGTACACCGCGGATGCGCTTGAGGAAATGGGCGTCGCCTGGCGTGTGGTCGACGACGAGCGACTGATGGATGAGGCCCGGTCGGTTGCAAACCAGCTGAGCAGGCTGCCTCCTCTCTCCACCAGGGCGATGAAAAAGGCGCTGAACCAGTGCGCCGCCAGCGACCTCGAGCGAGCCCTGCAAGCCGAAACCGAGGCAACCGTGGCCGGTTTTCTAGACCCGGAGACGACCGAGCGACTCAAGGATTTTTGACGATTTTGTGGACCACGCCACGCTCGTGGCGGCGAGCGGGCCTATTTCTCCCCTGCCGGGCGACGATATAGATAATGAATACGGCCACTTCCAGCGAGGCGCCAGCGCGGCGGGTCCCCATATGTCCAAGCAATCCCAGTCCTCGAGCGGCCCGGTCACCTGTGTCCAGTCCAACGTCGTCAAGCGTTTCGAGGCGGCACGGGCGCGACTCCAGCCCCGGATGTCGGCGGTCGCGCGCCATTTCACGGATTTCGTCACCCTCGCCAGGAAGCTCCCTTCCCACGAGGTCTGGGACTACAATGTCGATGGTTTCGGCGCCCTGCACACCGATGACGCCCGGCTGCGACTCCTCTCCAAAGGCCTCGAATCCGATTCGGTCGA
>CBDTYP010000430.1:0-2590 GCA_965364645.1 uncultured Gammaproteobacteria bacterium
TCGAAACCCACGCGACGGCGCTGGCCGAGGACGAGCTCATCGAGCGGGTGCGGGGTGCGCACTACCTGGGGATCCGTTCCCGGACGCAGGTTACCCCCCGGGTCCTCGAGGCGGCCAAGGACCTTCGGAGCATCGGCTGCTTCTGCATCGGCACCAACCAGGTGGATACGGACGCGGCCAAGACCCGCGGGATACCCGTCTTCAACGCGCCGTTCTCGAATACGCGGAGCGTCGCCGAGCTCGTCCTGGCGGAAGCTATCCTCCTGCTCCGGGATATCCCGCGAAAGAATGCCGACGCCCATCGGGGCGGCTGGATGAAGAGTGCGGCGGGGTCGTTCGAGGTGCGGGGTAAGCACCTCGGTATCGTGGGCTATGGCCACTGGGGATGCGGGTCTTCTACTACGATGTTGTCAGCAAACTCGCGCTGGGCAACGCGACCCCGATTCGCAGCCTCAACGGCTTACTGGAGAGCTCGGACGTGGTCACGCTGCACGTCCCGGAGGCGCCCGAGACCGTCAAGATGATCGGTGCTGACGAGATCGCCAGGATGCGCCAGGGTGCCGCCTTGATAAACGCCTCACGCGGGACGGTCGTCGATATCGACGCACTCGTCGAAGCACTGAATGCAGATCGATTGAGCGGCGCCGCCCTCGACGTCTTCCCCAGCGAACCCAAGGCGGGCGACGAAGAGTTTGTCTCGCCGCTTCGCGATTTCGACAACGTCATCCTGACGCCCCACGTCGGCGGCAGCACCGAGGAAGCCCAGCACAGCATCGGTCTCGAAGTCGCAGAAAAGCTCACCCGCTTCAACGCCAACGGCTCGACCCTCTCCGCGGTCAACTTCCCGGAAGTCTCTCTGCCGCCCCACCTCGGGACCTACCGCCTCCTGCACATCCATCGCAATCAGCCCGGCGTCATGGCCAACGTCAATGCCATGTTCTCCGAGAGCGGCATCAACATCGCCGGCGAGTATCTTCAGACCGACGACACGATCGGCTACGTGGTGGTGGACTTCGACATCGACGAAGGCTTCGATACTCAGCGCCTCGATCGCCTCAAGGCCATCGAAGGCACGCTCCGTGCCCGTATCGTCGCTCGATGACTGCGCCAGGATCCAACCTCAGGCGATGCTGAGCGATGGCATCATTACGGTCGTCGAAACCAGGCTGGACGAAGTCCCAGCGATCGTCGTCATGGAGTCCCACGAGGACGCAGCCGAGTTCGTCACTCAGTTCTCCGCAGAACGCCACGAACGCGACCTCCGCGACCCGGGCGTCGTCTATAAGTCGATCTACGATGAGAGACGCGCGCTCATCGGATTCATCATTCTGGTTCTCGATCCCGACGGTCTCAGTGTCGAGATTCGGCGCATCGTGGTGAAGCCGAAAGGTAAAGGTTACGGAAAGCGGGCGATGGCACTCATCGATGGCATCTGCCGGGAGGAGATCGGCCGGCGGCGGATCTGGCTCGACGTCTTCGACTTCAACCCGCGGGCAATTCGCACTTACGAGCAAAGCGGCTATCGAGAATTCGCAACGGGGGAGTTGGACGGAAAGCAGTTGTTATTCTTTGAGAAATCTATCTGACCTTACAGCTTCTCGAGTCGTTGCTGGGCGGTCTCGTTCCCTTGCTTCGCGGCCTTCCGATACCAGAGCGCCGCCAGCTTCGGATCCTTTGCCACACCCCGGCCTTTCTCGTACAGGTAACCGAGGTTGGCCTGCCCCCATGCGAAGCCCTGGGTCGCGGCTTTGCCGTACCAGTACGCTGCCTGCGCTTCGTCCTTCTCGACGCCCCGACCACGTTGATACATGATGCCGAGCTTGTTCTGGGCCGACATGTAGCCCTGCTCCGCGGCCTTGCGGTACCAGAGCACGGCCCGCGCGTCGTCTCTGGGGACCCCCCGGCCAGTCTGATACAGATCCCCCAGGTCGTGCTGGGCCTCCGCCTCACCTTGCTGCGCGGCCATTCCGTACCAGGTCGCCGCCAGCTTGAAGTCCGCGGGCACGCCGCGGCCATTCTCGTACATCGTGCCGAGCTCGTACTGCGCCCGCGCGTGTCCTCGATCCGCCGCCACCCAAAACCAGTGGACCGCCCGCTCGTCGTCCTGCACCACGCCGTCTCCGTTCTGGTACTTGACGGCGAGCTCGAGCTGCGCCGGCTGCGATCCCGCCTTCGCACGGATCAGCGTCCACTGCAGGTCGGACGGCCAATAAATGACAGCGCCCGCGACGCCGGCCGCCAGCGTCGCGAAAACTACTGCAGCCTTGAGCCGGCGCAGGATGGGACCGAATCGAGGCAATCTCATGAAGCCACGCCAGCGGGATTTCGTGGATGGCCCGGGAGATACCCGCCTTCCCGCCGACCGCGTTGGCGCGCCGCGCGGGTGCCGGCCGTGAAACGCCACTGGCAAGATGCTCTTGAAGCTCTTCCGGGAGGATCGACTCGAGGTGTCGTTCGACACCGGGAAATCGCTTTACGCAGGCGCGGTAGAGGATCGAAAGCTGGCTCATGGCCTGATGACCGAGCTCGGAGAGGAGCTGCGACACCTCGTCGGCGAACGTCGCCTCGCCGTTCGCCACCTTTTGCAGGA
>CBDTYP010000431.1:0-2569 GCA_965364645.1 uncultured Gammaproteobacteria bacterium
GCCCGATCGCCGACCTCGATGCGCATCTGGCGGATGGTCTCGAGGAAAGGCAGGGACTCGATGTCGCCCACCGTGCCGCCGATCTCCACGAGCGTCACCTCGGCGTCGCCCGCCGCCTCGTAGATGGACGCCTTGATCTCGTCGGTGATGTGGGGGATGACCTGCACGGTGCCGCCCTGATACTCGCCGCGGCGCTCCTTGCGGATGACGCGCTCGTAGATCTGACCGGCGGTGAAGTTGTTGGACTTGCCCATGGTGACGCGGGCGAAGCGTTCGTAGTGTCCGAGATCCAGATCCGTTTCCGCGCCGTCGTCGGTGACGAACACCTCGCCGTGCTGGAACGGATTCATCGTGCCCGGATCCACATTGATGTAGGGATCGAGCTTGACGAGGGTGACGCGGATGCCGCGGGCTTCGAGAATTGCGGCTAGAGAAGCGGAGGCAATGCCCTTGCCCAATGAGGACACGACGCCGCCCGTAATAAAGATGAATCGAGACATTTAGCTCCGTGCACGAGGCCAGGGGCCCGGCCTTCGCACGGGAAGAAACGCTAACAAATTCGGCGCCGTTAAACAATCGACACCGGCACGAATTCCGAGAAATTTCGTCCTCAACGGGGAGCGCTCGGGCCCCGGGACCCGTAACCGGTGAGCTCCACGTGTCCGTGACCGGTGACCCCGGCATCCGCGGAGACGCCAGTGACGCGGGATGCCCCTTCCCAATAGCGAAACGCGAGGTTCAGCTCCTGGTCGGCGACCTCGGGCGTGACCTCCACGTCGATCGCGGCACTCGGCACGCGCAGCCGCCACCGGGACGGGTAGCGGGCGTTGCCCCGGGGACTCTCCCAGTGATCGAGCTCGTCCAGCAGAAAATCCCCCGCCGAGAGGCTCCGGGAGCTGCCGTCGGCTTCCACGAGCGTGCCCGCGCTGTGGGGGTCGGCGCCCCCGTCCCGGTTGCGGAGCCGAAAAACCATGAGGTCGCGGCCGTCCGAGAGCTGCAACGCGAACCAATCCCAGCCGATCTGGTCGGGAGCCAGCGCGCTCGAGCTCCATTCCCGGTCGAACCAGGCGGCCCCCTCGACCTCCCAGGTGCCGTCGGGGGTCGCGATCCGCCCGCTCACCGGCATGCGCGGGATCGAGTAGTAGTAAGACGCGTTGCCGGGCTCCGCGCTCTTGCGGCTCAAACCCGCCTCGCCGTTCGCCACCACCGGCTTGCCCTCCCCCAGCACCAGGTCGATGCCGTAACCGCCGTCGGCGGCCTGGAGCACGAGTGGAGAGGGCGTGGCGCCGGCGTTCGCCTGCCAGCTCCCCAGCCACACGCGATAGGGGGCCGCCCGGGCCCCGGCCAGATCGAGAGCGCCGCGCCCGAAACGCTCGGCGGCGTGGAAGCGCCGCCCGCTCACGTCGGTGACGGCGAAGTGCGCCATGTACACCTGGTTCGTCCCCCAGGCGGAGGCTCTCTTTGGCGCCTGCGGCGATAGCGCGAAGCGGAAGAAGGTCAGCTGAAACCCGAAGCGGCGGCCGCCGCCGGCGCGCACGTTGCCGGTGTAGTACCACCACTCGCTGCGGTACGCGGGGTGCGGGCCGTGATCGTCGGGAAACCGGAACGGGCGCGGGGCGCTCGCCCGGGCAAAGCCCTCGTCGCCGCCGCCGAGCACGCCGGAGACATCGGCGCGGATCTCCTGCCCGGAAGACCCGGTCCCGATACCCGCCAGGACCAGCAGCACCAGGGCCCGGGGCCACCGCGATGGCACCCTACAGCTCCCTCAGGAAGCGGAACAGCTGACGGTAGCTCCTCGGCGCTCGTCCCGATCCGTGTTCCCTGCGTGCGTTGCGCAGCAGCTGGCGGAGCTGCTGTGGGTCGGCGCCGGGGAACTCCTCGAGCAGCTCCGCCACCGCGGGGTCGCCCTCTTCCATCAGGCGTTCGCGCCAGCGCTCGAGACGCTTCAGGCGCGCCTTGTCCTCGTGGGTCGCCCCGCGCCGGGCAGCCACCGCGCTCCGGATGGGCTCGGCGTCGATGTCCCGCAACAGGCGCCCCAGGTAGCGCACCTGGCGCCGGTAGGCGCCCCGGCTGAGCTCCCGGGCCGCGGCGACCGCCTCACGGAGCACCTCGGGCAAGGGCACGGCATCGAGCTCCGTCGCCGAGAGCTGCGCCAGCTCGTCGGCCAACGCCTGCAGGGCGAGCGAGTCACGCTTTCGCTGAGACTTCGATTGTGGTCCCTGGTCGTTGTCGTTTTCCATTGAGCTCTGTTGCCGCGTTTGTCGAAGGCAGACTGGTCATGTTGGGCTTCGCTGCGCTCAGCACCAACCTACGGGGATCACTCGTGGATCCTGTAGGTTGGTGCTGAGCGCAGCGAAGCCCAACATCCAGGCCGTCATGATAAGTATAATCGCCAGCCTGTCTCGTCAGCCCCCGGGCCCACTGGTTCAATGACCGCAGAAACGCCGAAGACCGTCTTCCTGAAGGACTACAGGCCGCCGCCGTTCCTCATCGAGGACGCGGACCTGCACTTCGAGCTCGGAGAGGAGTCGACCCTGGTGACGTCGGCCCTCACGATTTCGCGCAACTC
>CBDTYP010000432.1:0-2560 GCA_965364645.1 uncultured Gammaproteobacteria bacterium
ACCACCGCCGGCGAGCGGAATCCCGATCAACCATCCGAGCGCGCCACCGATGAAGATCAACACGGCGATGTTCAGCCGAACGATGAATCCGACGGCGACGCGGTTTCCCCCCGGGTCGATGCGGCAGCGGACGACGCCGAGGAGATCTCCGGGCGCGAGACCGGCGCCCACGCAGTCGGCCGTGCCGTCGTAGTCCGGAGTGACATCGTCGTTGCGATCCGGAAAGGGCAGGAGACCCGGGACAACAGGATGGGTCGCGGCCCAGGCGATGAGGGCATCTTTCGCCTGGTCCAGAGCCTGTTCGGACTCCCGATCTCCGAAGGGCGGCGCCGAGGTCGCCGTGGCATCGAACCGGTCCAGGAGGATCGCGGCGCTCAGGAGGACGAGAATGATCAGGGTGACGAGGAGCGCCGCGCCCCGTTGATCGTGAGGCCGGCAGCCGCTGAATTTAGAATGCATCATGCTCACGGGTGTCTCCTGGGACCGCGCCGTCCCCTTCGATGGGGTCGGATCCCGCCGGCGTGGCGGGCGCGGACGGCGCGCTCGCCGGACGCTGAGCATAATCTAGCCCCGGGGATGCGCACCATGTGTGACGGGGGTCACGGGACCCGGAGACGCCGGATTGTCGGGATCCTTTACACCTGGATAGGATAGTCGAAAAAGGGGGTGTAACTCCTTGACGAAAGTGTAATCAGTGCCCTGGAAGGCCGGCCCGAATCGATCCTGCGCGGCCCCCGTCGGGGCCGCGGGCGGAGCATGCGCCGGAAGATTACGATTTCTCAGGCGGGTAGGGCTGCCCCCGGCGCTTGCCGCCGGGTTTCGTCGTGGCGCCGGCCCAGGCCCACTGCCGCCAGGCCGGTGACCAGGAGCGCGAGGGTCAGGGGCTCGGGAATGGTCGCCGTGGCTATCCGGAGCGCGGGTCCGAAATAGCGCTCCCTGGGTGCGTTCAAATTCGGGAACTCAGCAATCACGCCGTTCTCCGTCACCGGGAACGGGAACCTGCCCATGCCGAAGGTTGCGTCATTGGAATTCTCGACGAGCGGGTCGTTTGGAAAGACTATGGCGACGTCCTTGTTCCCGTTGGCGGGGAGGTAGCTCACCCCGAGGACGTAGGTGCCCTGGCCGAGAACGAGGGCGATATCCTTGAAGATGTAGTCGCCGAGGGTGCTCTGGGACGCCTCGGTGGTAAAGCCTGGTGCGCCCGACGAGGCAGGATTCAGAATTCCTTCGGCCAGCCTTGTTGTGCCGTCGGAACTCCACAGCGCGACCTCGTGTGCCGAATCGAGGCCGTCGGCACCGAAATCGAACATGCCGATCCCAACGATGCTGATGTCGCTCGACACGTGGAAAGAGTAGCCGAGCGTCGTGCCGACGGGCACGAAAAAGGGCGAGTCGCTCGCGGACTCAAAGTCGAACAGCGGCAGGGCATGTGCTGATGCACCCGCCCAAAGCAGCGCCGTGCCAAGAACCGCGGCGCGCGTCAGTCTCGAGTCAAACATAGTCACTCCCTCCCCAGGGATGTCGATAATAATGCAATTTTTGCGCCATCGGATATACAGTTGAGTCTTTTCAATGCCTTATTGCTACTCGGCCATTTCCCGCGGGTCTCGGCAGGTCAAAAGTGTAAAGAATTCCGACACTCCCGGCCCGATTTGTAACCGTGACCTTACCACCAACGTTGGGTCCAGAATCCGGGCATTCATCACACTTTTCAGGGGGCCAATCGGGCCTTTAATTCCTTCCCCCGGGGTGCGCGGGGTGAGGTCGCGGGCCAGCGGGGCCGCGAGCCGCGGGCCTACCCCGGGGACGGGAGATGGCCGCTTCGCCGCGGTGGCGCCGGGGGTAGCCTCGCTCCCATGGCATGTCGCGAGTCATGGAGCCCGGCCCTGTCCCGCCCCCAGCGGGGGGGCGCGCTGCTGTGGTGCCTGGGCCTCTGTGTCCTGGCAGGGGCCGCCCTGCTGCTCGAGGGCCTGAACGGGGCGGGGGTCCGCCACTACCCCCGGGAGGCCGCCACCGCCCGGAGCCTCGCCGACGCCAAGCGCGCCCTCATCGCCTGGGCGGTCACCGTGCCACCGGGAGCGGGCCGCTCGACGCCGGGCCTGCTCCCCTTTCCCGATCGCAATCGGGACGGCAACTACGACGGCGGCGGGGACTGCGTGACCTTCGGATTGAGCCAGGCTCACCTGCTGGGGCGGCTGCCCCGGCGCGGAGACGTCCGTCCCTGCCCCCCCATCGGCCTGCACATCGATGCCCGGGACGGGTGGGGAGAGCCTCTCTGGTACGCCGTCTCCCGTAACCTGGTCACCGGCGGCGGCGGGGGACCCGTCAACCCGGACATCGGTGAGTTGAACGCGCAACCGTGGATCACCGTGCGCGACCAGGCCGGCAACGTCATCAGCGATCGGGTGGCGGCGGTCGTCATCGCGCCCGGCCCCGCGCTCGCCCATCAGGATCGCGGCGGCGCCGCCCCGCCTCCGGAGAGCTATCTGGAGCGGGTCCAGCTGCTTCACGACCACGGCATCGCCATCTGGGCCTCTTTCGTGCTGGGCCCCGACCTCGA
>CBDTYP010000433.1:0-2541 GCA_965364645.1 uncultured Gammaproteobacteria bacterium
GTGCTGGCGCTCGGCGTCGCCGAGCTCGGCGCCATCAGCGAGCGGCGCATCGAGAAGCTCACCAACACGGCATTTTCCGGGCTGCCGCCCTTCCTTACGAAGGATGCCGGACTCAACTCGGGCTTCATGATGGCGCAGGTGACCGCGGCCGCGCTGGCGAGCGAGAACAAGACCCTGTGCCACCCGGCATCGGTCGACTCGATTCCGACCTCCGCGGACAAGGAGGATCACGTATCCATGGGGATGGGCGCCGCGCTCAAGCTGGGGCCTGTGGTGGCGAATACCTGTCAGATACTCGCCATCGAGCTGGCGGCGGCGGCCCAGGGCATCGATCTACTGCGGCCCCTGCGCTCGAGCGCTCCCATCGAGGCGCTGCACGAGGCGTTTCGCGGAGTGGTCCCGGAGTTAGAGGAAGACCGCGAGATGGCGGCGGATTTGAGAGCGGCGCGGGAATTCCTCGACGGAATCGATTCGTTTCTGGAGGGGCTCCTTTAACTCTCTTCGTCACTCAACACGATCTTCCCAATGTGCTGACTGCCCTCCATCATCCGGTGGGCTTCGTTCGCCTTCGCGAGTGGGAAGGTCGCGTGGATGATCGGCTTTACCTTTCCCGAGTCCAACAGAGGCCACACCCTCTCCCGCAGCGAGTGCGCGATCATCGCCTTCTGCGCGACGGTGCGCGGGCGCAGGGTGGAGCCCGTGAGCGTGAGACGCTTCAGCATGATCGGCAGGAGATTCATCTCCACCTTCGGCCCTCCCTGCAGCGCGATCTGCACCACGCGCCCCTCGACGGCGAGTGACTTCAGATTGCGCGGCAGGTAGCTGCCGCCGATCATGTCGAGGATGACGTCGACGCCGCGGTCGTCGGTGAGCTCCGCCACCCGTTCGACGAAGTCCTCGGTGCGATAGTTGATGGCCGCGTCGGCACCGAGCTCGGTGCACGCCTGGCACTTCTCGTCGCTGCCGGCGGTCACATACACGGTCGCGCCGAACGCCTTGGCGAGCTGGATCGCCGTCGTCCCGATGCCGCTCGAGCCTCCGTGCACGAGCAGAACCTCGCCGCTCCCGAGCCGTCCGCGATCGAACACGTTGGTCCAGACGGTGAAGAAGGTCTCCGGAATCGCGGCTGCCTGCACCGGCGTCAACCCTTCTGGTGTCGGCAGGCACAGTGATGCGGGGGCGACGCAGTACTCCGCGTAGCCGCCGCCCGCGACGAGGGCGCAGACCTCCTCGCCTACCTGCACGCCTGCCGCCTTGGATCCGACGGCGCGAATCGTACCGGCAACCTCGAGTCCCGGGATGTCGGGGGCGCCTGGCGGTGGCGGGTACATCCCTGTGCGCTGCATGACGTCCGGGCGATTGACGCCCGCCGCGCGCACCTCGATGAGGACGTCTTCCTCCCCGGGCTCGGGGACGGGATAGTTGGCGATGCGCAGGACGTCCGCGTCGCCCGGCTCGGTGATCTCGATGGCGCGCATGGTCGTCGGGATTTCTTCACTCATGTTGTCACTCGAACCGTTATCCATTGGGACCATCGAGACCCCGCGCGACGAAGGGCGGGTTGTCAAAGCCGGGCTTGCCGTAGCCGAGCGGTGCATCGTCCAGCGTCATCACCCGCCCGCCGGCGGCCGCGAGCACGGCATTCCCCGCGGCGATGTCCCACTCCATGGTGCGCCCGATGCGCGGGTAGATGTCCGCCACGCCCTCGGCGATCCGGCAGAGCTTGAGGGACGATCCGGCGGAGATTCTTTCCTTGATGGGAAAGCGCGCCAGGTACTCGTCGGTCTCGGGGTTACTGTGGGACCGGCTGGCAACGGCGACCAGACCCTCGTCCGGCGCACGACAGTGAATGCGTTCCCGCTCGCCGCCCCTCTCGCGCCAGGCCTCTCCCTCGGCGGAGGTCCAGTAGGTCTCCGCCAGCACCGGCAGGTGCACGACCCCGAGCGTCGGGCGGCCGTCCTCCACCAGCGCGATGTTGACCGTGAACTCGCCGTTGCGGCTCACGAACTCCTTCGTGCCGTCCAGGGGATCCACGAGCAGGAAGGGGCCGTCGCCGATATCGGGGATGTTGCCGGCGGCAACGTTCTCTTCCGCGACGACGGGGATCTCCGGGGCGACTTCCGTCAGCGCCTCGATGATGAGTCTCTCCGCACGCTCGTCGGCGTCGGTGACCGGTGACGCGTCTGCCTTGCTGCGTACCTCGAACTCGCCGTCGTAGACCCGCAGGATCTCCCGGCCCGCGCGTTCGGCGATGGTGCGGAAGGCCTCCGCCAGGGCATGTCTATCGATACGCATGGTGTCTACCTGCCCCCGCTGCATTCCACGAAGGTCCCCGTGGTGTAGGAGGCTTCGTCGGATGCGAGCCACAGGATGACCCGGGCGACTTCTTCGGCGCTCCCGCCCCGTTGCATCGGCACGTTACCCTTCAGGCGATCGACGCGCCCCGCCTCGCCGCCGCTCGCGTGGATGTCCGTATAGATGAGTCCCGGTCGCACCGCATTGACGCGAATGCCCTGGGTCGCTACCTCGATGGAGAGGCCG
>CBDTYP010000434.1:0-2530 GCA_965364645.1 uncultured Gammaproteobacteria bacterium
GGATGGCGCGGATGCTGTTGCCCTCTTCCCAGAGGGCATTGAAGAAATGGTCGAGCTGCACGCCCGGCAGGCTGAATATGGTGTCGACGCCGTACGCTTTCAGGGATCGCACGATCGCCTGGCCACCGGTCATCCGCGTCATGGTCGGTCTTCCTTCTGGTTACTCGGTCGATGCTGGTTGAGGATGCTATCCCAATCGCCCCGGGGCTCCCAGCCGAGACGCTCCCGGGCGCGACTGCTGTCCAGCGTGCTCGCGAAAGCGTCTCGATCGTAGAGACCCGGATTTCGGATCTCGGGGCGCCGGCCGTACGCGGCCTCGAGGCGGGGCAGGGTCTTCTCGTGGCCGATCCCGTCGGCGGCGCCCACGTTGAAGACGTCGAAAGTCGCCTCCTCGTAGCCGAGCGCGAGCCGAAAGCAGCGCGCGGCGTCGGTCGATCGCACGTAGCTTCGCAGTACGGACAATGCGCCGTAGGGCGCGCCGACGCCGGTAGCCGAAGCGGACTCCGGCGGATCCGAGTCGGGGTCGTCCAGATCCAGCTGCGCGAGGATCGCCGCCTCCCGCTCCGGCCGCACGATGAGGGTAGGGCGCAGGCACAGGATCGAGAGCGCACCCCTTGTGACGAAGCTGCGACATTGAACCTCGATGATCTGCTTGGTGAGGCTGTACGTGGCCGTGGGCCGTTGAGGATGCGCCTCGTCCATCGGCAGGTAGTCCGGCATCCGATCCCGCCCGACCCCATAGGCGGCCGTGCTGCTTGCCACCACCACCTTGCGCACGCCGGCGGCCTCGGCCGCGTGCAGCAGATTCCAGGTGCCCTGGACGTTGGTCCGGAAGTAGTCGTAGTCGGGGAAGTCGTTGCCGTCGTCGATCCCGGCCAGATGAATGATCGCGTCGTGACCGGTCACGGCCGTCGCCACGGCTTGCGCGTCGAGGATGTCGGTCTCGTGGAAGTCGACGGCCTGCGCAGGCTGCTTGATGTCGAGGACTGACACGCGGCAGTGCGCCGACAACTCGTCCACCACGAATCGTCCCAGCAATCCGCTGCCGCCGGTGACCAGTACCTTGTCGTATTCCACGTCGGGTTCGTGCTTCAGAGCTGGCCCGCACGCATGGCGGAGAGCAGTATGAGCTCCTCGTGCAGAGGATCGTTCGCAACCAGCTTGCCGATTCGCTGCGCGTGGCTTTGGGCCTCGGCCCGCACCTCGGGTTCCGAAAGTGTCAACACTTCGCGATCTCTCATGATCACGCGCCCGGCGACCACGACCGTCTGCACTTCCTTCCCCGTACCTGCGTAGATCAGATTCGGCACCAGCGTGCGCACCGGCCCGTCGATGATGGGCAGTATGTTTGGTGTATCCACATCCACGACGATGAGATCCGCCTGCTTGCCGGACTCCAGGCTGCCGATGCGATCGTCCATGCCGATGGCCCGCGCGCCTTCGATGGTGCCCATGCGCAGCACCTCCCAGGCGGGCATGACCTCCGGGTCCCGAAAGCGGATCTTGTTGAAGAGCGCCGTTAGCTTCATCTCGTTGAAGATGTTGTTGCAGTTATTGCCGCTCGCCTGGTCCGAGCCGAGGCCGACCACGCCGCCCTTCTGCCGGAAACGAAGGGCCGGGGGCACGATGCCGTCGATGATGCCGATGCTGCCGGAGCAGAGCGCCATGCGCGCGCCGCTCTCGGCGATCAGATCCGTCTCCTCGTCGGTTGCCTCGGTGAGATGCACGGCGAGCAGGCGATCGTTCAGGAGGCCGGTATCCGCGAGAAACTCCGGCGTGCGCTGTCCGTAGCGCTTGACCATCTGATCCATCTCGCGGTCGCCCTGGGCGACGTGGACGTGGAGCATGAGCCCACGTCCCTCGGCGATGGCGGCGACCTCGAGGAGCTGGTCGCGGCCGATCATGTCCGGGCCCTGGGGCCCCAGCATGGTGGTGATGCGCCCGTCCTCGGCACCCTGCCAGCGATCGCAGACGGCGAGGGCCTCGGCGATCGAGGCGCGCCCGGCTTCTTCGTCCAGGGGGTAGAGATCCCCGAGCTTCAGGCCGGCCATGCCGCCCCGGGGGAGCGCATTGATTGTGGGTGTGAGGCAGGCGCGCACGCCCGCTTCCGCGAAGCACTCGCCCCAGCCGGGGTAGGGGCGCACGTAGTCACCCATGGTGGTGGTGCCGGCCTGCATGGCCTCGACGATGTTGAGCCGGGTCCCGGCGCGTGCGGCGTCGGCGTCCATGTGCCGGGCGAAGGGCGCGAGGCCCTTCTGCATCCAGTTGGAGACGTCCTGGGCGACGCCCCGCACGATGGCGTAGACAGTGTGCATGTGCACGTCGACGAGCCCCGGGAGCACGGCGCAGCCGGTGGCGTCCATGGTCTCGGCGGCCTCGTAGCGACTGGAGAGTTCGGTGCTCGGCCCGACGTCGACGATGGCGTCGCCGCGGATCGCGACGGCGCCGTCTCTCACGTAGCCGACGCCCTCGCCCTGCATGGTGAGCAGGTGGGCGTGCAGGATCAGCAGATCCACGCTCTGCGCCATGT
>CBDTYP010000435.1:0-2505 GCA_965364645.1 uncultured Gammaproteobacteria bacterium
GCAGGCGCAGAAGGGCGACATGGTGATCCAGGTGGCGGACGAGGCTGGCATCGACATCCCGCGCTTCTGCTACCACAAGAAGCTCTCGGTGGCCGCCAACTGCCGCATGTGTCTCGTCGAGGTGGAGAAGGCGCCGAAGCCGCTGCCGGCCTGCGCGACACCGGTGATGGACGGCATGAAAGTTTTCACCCGTTCGCCGCTCGCGCTGCAGGCGCAGAAGTCCGTCATGGAGTTTCTGCTCATCAATCACCCGCTGGACTGCCCCATATGCGATCAGGGCGGCGAGTGCGAGCTCCAGGACGTGGCCATGGGCTACGGCAAGGGGGTGTCGCGCTTCGTCGAGCGCAAACGCGTGGTGCCGGACAAGAACATCGGCCCGCTCATCGCCACCGACATGACCCGATGTATCCACTGCACCCGGTGCGTGCGCTTCGGCGAGGAGATCGGCGGCATGCCGGAGCTCGGCGCCACGGGACGGGGCGAGCACATGCAGATCGGCACGTTCATCGAGCGTGCGCTCGACTCCGAGATGTCCGGCAATGTCATCGATCTCTGCCCCGTCGGCGCCCTGACGTCGAAGCCGTTCCGCTTTCGCGCCCGGGCCTGGGAGATGCAGCAGCGCGACGGCGTCGCGGGCCACGACGGCGTCGGCTCGAACATCCACGTGCACGTGCGCCAGAATCGGGTGATGCGGGTCGTCCCCCGGGAGAACGAATCCATCAACGAGGTCTGGATCTCGGATCGGGACCGTTTCTCCTACGAGGGCCTCTATCACGACGAGCGTCTGCTGGAGCCCATGATCAAGCGGGACGGGGAATGGCAGAGCGTCGATTGGGAGACGGCGTTGGCCGTCGCCGCGGAAGGCCTCAACGGCGTGCGTTCACGGGCGGGGCCGGGTCAGATCGGCGGATTGCTCTCGGCGAGCGCCTCGGTGGAAGAGCTCTATCTCGGCCAGAAGCTGCTTCGCGGCATCGGCAGCGCGAACATCGATCATCGCCTGCGCGAGACGGATTTCCGGGATCAGGCCGACGCGCCTTCGTTCCCCTGGCTCGGCCTCACCATCGGCGCGGTGGAGCGCCTGGACGCCGTGCTGCTGGTGGGCGCCTATCCGCGCAAGGAGCAGCCCATCATCAATCATCGGCTGCGCAAGGCGGCGCTGGCCGGGGCGGAGATCATGGTTCTCGGCCCGGCGACGCCGGGACACAACTACCGCGTCGCCGAATCCCTCGAGGCCGGTCCTCTCGAGATGCAGGATGCGCTCGCCGGTATCGCGGCGGCGCTCGCGTCGGGGGGCGCCGGCGAGAGCGCGTTCGCGGGGCTCGTGGCCGGTGAAGTCGAGAAACGCATTGCCGATCGGCTGCGGGGCGCGGAGCGGGTCGCGGTGCTCGTCGGTCCGATGGTGAGCGCGCATCCGGATGCGAGCCGGCTCAAGGCATTGGCGGCCTGGGTCGCCGAGGCTTCCGGAGGCAGCTATGGCGTGCTGAGCGATGGCGCGAACGCGGCGGGCGCGTGGCTTACCGGTGTTCTACCCCATCGGGGTCCGGGCGCGAAGTCGGCGCCGGCGGAAGGGCTTCCCGCGACGGAGATGCTGGATGCGCACCTCGCCGCGTACGTCACCCTCGGCATAGAGCCCGAGCTCGACTGCGCGGACGGGGCTAAGGCACTGGCCGCGCTCCGCTCTGCGGAGTGTGTCGTCTCGCTCACCGCGTTTCGCAGCGATGCGATGCTGGACTATGCCGATGTGCTGCTGCCGGTGGCGTCTTTCGCGGAGACCTCCGGCACCTACGTGAATCTCGAGGGCACCTGGCAGAGCATGGGCGGAGCGGTTGCGCCCCCCGGCGATGCACGCCCGGCCTGGAAGATCCTGCGGGTGCTCGGCAACCTGTTCGAGCTCGAAGGCTTCGACTATCAGGATTCCGCAGAAGTGCTGGGCGAGGCGCGGGAGCGCATCGCCAACGTGGCGCCGTCGGCGCCGACCCGGGCGCCCATCGAAGCGGCGACGGCGCGCAAAGACGACGACAGAGTCTTTCGCATCGGATCCGTGCCGATGTATGCGACGGATCCGCTCGTGCGTCGGGCGCCGGCGCTGCAACGCACCGCCGACGGCGGCTTCCAGGGAGTGCACATCAACAGCGGGCTCGCGGGTCGGCTCGGTATCCGCGACGGCGAGCAGGCCGTCGTGCAGCAGAACGGCACGCGGAAGTCGTTCGCGGTGGTCGTGGACGACAAGGTGCCCGACGGGTGCGCCGGGCTCGCCGCCGGCATCACCGAGACCGCGGGCCTCGGCCCGAGCTTCGGCCCCATGAACATCGAGAAGGCGTAGCGGGATGTCGGAGACACTCATCGATCTCGCGGTGACCATCGGCTGGAGCCTGGTGCTGATCGTCCCCCTGCTTCTCGTGGTCGCCTACTACACCTACGCCGAGCGCAAGATCATCGGTTACATCCAGGTGCGCATGGGACCGAACCGGGTCGGATTCCAGGGCCTGCACCAGCCCATCGCCG
>CBDTYP010000436.1:0-2490 GCA_965364645.1 uncultured Gammaproteobacteria bacterium
ATCAGCGCCCCGCGGCGCGGAGAAACTCCGCAGTCCCCGCCTTCAACAGCTTCGGCAAGTGCGTGTAGATGTAACGCACACCCTTCTCCCGCACGGCCGCGACGTTGGCACTCGCTGCCGGCATCCCCGGTATCCGCCCCGCGGCGACGATCTTCGCGAGCGTCGATTCGATCGCCTCCTTCACCGGCTGCGCCCCCGGATTTCCCGGATGACCCATGGACTGGGACAGATCTGAGGGCCCGATGAAGTAAACGTCCACGCCCTCCACGCCGAGCAGCGCGTCCACGTTGTCGATGGCGCTCGCGTGCTCGAGCTGCACGCACACCAGGGACTCCGCGTTGCTGCGCGCGACGAAGTCCGGCATTGCCTCACCGAGGCCGTAGCGATCCGGGCGCGTGCCCGAGGCGAGGCCGCGGCCGCTCCCGGGACCGAACTTGACTGCCGCCACCGCGCGTTCGGCGTCGGCCACCGTGTTGACGTGGGGCACCTGCACGCCGGCCGCGCCGCGGTCCATGGCCGCGCTGATGTCGGCAGCAGTGTTGCTCGCCGGACGCACGATGGGTGTGATGCCTGCGGCCTCCGCGGCGAGGATCAGCATCTCGGCGGACTCGAGACCGATGGTGCCGTGCTCCATGTCGATGAGCACCCAGTCGAAGCCCGCGTGTCCGGCCATCTCCACGATCGGGGGCGACGGGATCATGATCGAGCAACCGAGGGCGGGCTCGCCGGCGGCGAACTTCGCTTTCATTCCATTCGGATTCATGACCGGATCTTCGCACACCTTCCGGGGTTCACCGAATCTCCACCGACAGCGCCGTCGCGCCGGCGTGGCCGGGTTCGATGCGGAGCGCTTCGCCGAGCGCTGCCCGAGCCTCCTCCACGCGGCCCTGGCCGACGAGCGCCCGGGCGAGCTTGACCTGGGTGCCGGCGTGCTCGAAGGGCGGCTCCAGCACGCGGCGGAAGGACTTCTCCGCGGCGGCGAAGTCGCCCCGGCGCAGATGGGCCTCCCCGAGACTGCTGTGGAACTGCCGCTCGCCCGGCGCGAGACGGATAGCGGCTTCGAAGTGCACGATGGCCTCGTCGAGCCTGCCCTCCCGGGCGAGGCTGCGGCCGAGCTTGTGGTGGGCGCGAAAGTGCGACGGCTCGAGATCCACCGCCGCGCGGTAGTGGGCCTTCGCCTCGTCGTGGCGGCCGTCGGCATCCAGCTCCATGCCGAGGTTGTGGTGGGCCATCCATGCGCCCGGGTTCTTCGCCAGCGTATCCCGCCAAAGAGTCTCGATATCCGTATAGGCGCGGGCGTTCCACCACGTGAGCGACGCGAGGACCGCAACGAGCGGCGTGGCGAAGATCCTCTGCCATCGTCCCTCGGCGTGAGCGTGCTGGAGGCGCTCGGCGATCGGCGCCACGACGAGAGCGATGAGCCCGACGCAGGCCAGGTACTGAAAGTGATTGGCGACGAACGAGTAGCGCATGGGATAGAAGTTGAAGAAGCCGAGTGCCGGAAAGAGCGTGCCCCCGTAGAAGAGGACCGCGGTCAGCGGGCCCCGGCCGATGCGCCCCCGCAGGGCGAAGAGTGCGACGACGAGCGTGATCGCCGCGAGGGGATAGAGATACTGCCAGGCGGCTCCGGCGTCGATGACCCAGCGGGGGTAAATGAAGGCGATGTCCTGGGGCCAGACGAGCTTCGCCGCGTAGAACCACAGGGCGCGCCCGGCGATCAGGACGCGATCGACGAAGGAGAGATCCCATTCGGGCCCCTGGGCGAGCACGTGCTCGCGCTCGAGCCACACGGTCAGGAGGCCGGCGGCGGCGCCGGCCAACAGCATCGGCGCGAGGGTCACCCAGTCCCGGCGCAGGAGCGTCCCCCGCTTCCACCAGAGCACGAGCAGCAGGGCGGCGGGCAGGGAAGCGGTGACGGACTTGCTGAGAAGCGCGGCGACGTAGAGCAGCCAGGTCCCGGCGACAAGGCGCCGGTCGGTGGTGCCCGCGTCGGCGAGGGCGGCGAAACGGAGATAGATGAGGGCCGCCCACAGGTAGAAGAGGGCGGACAGCACGTTCTTGCGTTCGGTGATCCAGGCCACGGACTCCACCTGCACCGGGTGCAGGGCGAACACGGCGGCGATGATCCACGCACCGGGTACCGCGAGGCGCGTGAGCACGCGCCACAGGAGCACCGCGTTGGCCGCGTGCAGGACGACGTTGGTGAAGTGGTAGAGATGAGGGGACGTGCCGGCGAGCCGGTACTCCAACCAGAAGCTCGTGTGCACCAGCGGGTAGTACTGAGGTGTCGCGAAGGGATCCACCCAGATGCTCACGAGCCCCGCCCAGTCGCGCAGCGTCGCGTTCGCGTACACGTAGAAGTCGTCGTCCCAGACGAAGCCCGCGCCGTAGGCCGGCAGATAGGCTATCAGGACGAGCCCGGCCAGCGACCCGGCCGGCCCCAGGATCGATCGCATCTCACCACTCGACGACATCGCCAAAGCATAGCAA
>CBDTYP010000437.1:0-2486 GCA_965364645.1 uncultured Gammaproteobacteria bacterium
GTCGTCGCATCGAGCAGTCTTTCGTTCTAGGCGCGGTTCGGGATCACCTCGACAACCTCGGTCAGCACCCGAGCTTGCCCTACGTAGTCAGCTCCCGGTGGCCGTACGCGACCGTTGACGATCCCGACTTGCCGAGTGACTGGATCGAGAAGGCGGCGCGCAGGTGCGAGTTGCTACTGCGACAGCATCCCTGGGATCGTGAGGCGCTCGAAGCTGAACGCAGCTTACCGCCCGATACGCTCAAGCCGCTTGCCCGAGTCCTCTGGAGCATCCGCCAGTCTGCCGGTATCGAACGATGACAGAACCTGCTCCCCTCCTCCAGCGCGTTGGTCTCCACTACCTCCGTAGGTCCTCGACCCGCCAAGAAGACTCACTGACCTCCCAACTCGCGTGGTCCCTGCGCCAGTCGAACGCCCTGGGCATCGAATCTCGCGCGAGCCTGGAGGTACTCGACCGAGCCGTCACACGCGGTGCACATCACGAGGGTGACATCTACTGGGACGACGCCACGGGGACAGATCTCGAACGCCCCGGACTGAGGGCGTTCCTGGAGCGGGTCGAACGTGACGCGAGCGTGACCGATGTCTTCTGTTGGAGCAGGGATCGCCTCTCACGTTCGGAGAAGAGCTTCTCCGCGATCGAAAACGAGGACCTCATCCTCTCGTCGGGGAAGACGCTGCACCTCTACGGGGAGCCTCCCGTGACTCCGCCCGAGTTCGTGGAGAGTCGGTTCCAAGACGACATCAAGCGTTTCATCGACTACCAACAAGCATCCGAGTACATCTTCAAGCTGGCTCAGTCCTCGACTCGCGGCCTGTCAGACAATGCGGCACGGGGTTTCTGGAACGGAGGACCTCATCCGTACGGTTTCGTTCGGGCGAGCCATCGTCTTGGGGACTGCAACGCGAGGCTTTTGAGGAAAGGGGAGATCGTTCGAGGCGGGGGCGTTCATACGGTGGTCATCCCCGGCAAGGACTCCGAGAGCCAAGCGAAGCTGAGAGTCGTAAGACTCATCCACGATCTGTACTTCGAGGGTTTCGGCGGCATCAAGGCGATCGCCAACCACCTCAACGCTCAGGGCATCCCCTCGCCGAACGCGGGCGAGACGAGAAACGGAGTGCCGGTGTCGGGCAAATGGACGGCCAGCAACGTGAGGTCGATCCTGGAGCAGGTTGCCTACATCGGCAAGTACGCCTGGGGTAGGCGCAAGGTCGGCTCGAAGTTCCGATCTGATCGCAACTCACGCGATGGGTTTCGGAAGACGCTGGTCTCGGAGCGCGACCGAAACGGGAGGACGAGGAAGCACGTCGTCCGCGATGTCGAGGAGTGGGGACTGGTCGATCCGGCCTTTCCCTACGAGCCGGTCGTTCCGCCGGAAGTGTTCTTCGCCAACTTGAAGCGGCTTGCCGAACGAGGCGAGCTGGGAGGACAGCGAGGCGTTCGGCGTCGCCGAGATGTCACGAAGTACCCCCTCGATGTGATCTGTGGCGGCTGCTTCATGCCCATGTCCGGTTGTCCATACGACCGGAAGCTGGTCTTCAAGTGCTCGACGTACCTGAACAGCGGCAGCACCGCGTGCGACCACAACTGGGTCGAGGTGGATGTTCTCGTCCCCTTCGCTCTTGAGGCGATCAAGCGCGTAGTCGCCCAGGACGAAAACCGTGGCCGTCTGCGCCAGCTCGTCAACGATCAGTTCGCGGAGAGGAGCCAGGAGGCGACCGACGAGTCCCGAGCACTGAGGGCGTGTCGCGCTGAACTCGACAAGCTCGTCGAGAGCAAGAAGCGCGTGAGGCGCGACATCTGGGGCGACGACGAGGACCTCGCGGCCGAGGCCAAAAACAGGCTGCGGGACCTCCTCGCTGAGATCCGCGAGGCCGAGCAGGAGATCGCTTCGCTCGAACGGCAGAACCGGCCTGCGCCGGAGACGAGCGTGGAGGAGGACGTGGAGGCGACTTTGGCGCTGCTCGACGACCTGCATCTCCTCCTCGACCGCGTCCCGAAGGATCACCTCTGGGACCTCTTCCAGGCCCTCGGGGTCAGCGTGCTCGTGGAGTTCGAGCGCGTGAAGGTGGGACGCCGCAACAACATCCCCGTGCGCGCTACGGTGCACCTGGGAGGCGAGGAAGCCCCGAAGCGGACTGCGATTCGCCGAGACCCGAACCCAGGGCTCTCCGCCACACGAGCCGACCCCGAACCGGGGCAGCCAACGTTGTGTGGTAAGGATGGTCGGGGCGAGAGGATTTGAACCTCCGACCTCTGCAACCCCATTGCAGCGCGCTAGCCAGGCTGCGCTACGCCCCGACGCGGGCGGAGGTTATAGACGGGGGGAGGGGGGGGCGTCAATCCCGGGTGAGGACGCCCCTACGCTCCAGTGCGACGTTGTGGCGGGCGCGCAGGGGGCGGAGAATGCGCGGCATGCCTCGGCCGGCGCGACCGATCTGGGTGCCGCGGACCTATGCGCGGAGACGGCACCGGAGATGGATGCT
>CBDTYP010000438.1:0-2460 GCA_965364645.1 uncultured Gammaproteobacteria bacterium
GCCAGCACGCACATCTCCGGCGTCGGCCCCAGCGTCATCCGCCGGCTCCACAGCTGCGCGGACCCCGCCTCCAGGTGCTCGCCGACTAGCTCATCCAACTCCGCGTAGGGCATGCCGGCGGGCTTGGAGAACCAGGTGGCTCGGCGCACCGCCGCGGCCTTCACCGCGCCTTGGCGCAGGCCGTAGAGCCCGGCCGTGCCGCCCGCGGCGCGTTCCGCGGCGGCGTCATGGGCCGCCTGGCAGACCGCCGAGACAGCCCCGTCGTTCAAGGGATCCAGCGCGGCGCTGTCGTCCACCAGATACCAGTCCACGTAGTGGGGCCCGTCTCCGGGCAGCCACGCCGCGGGCCCGTGACGGAAGACCGCGGCCCGCCGGAACCCGGGCGGCGCGATCTCCATCAGCACTGTCTGAAACGTCGCGAGGGCGTCTTCGTAGCCGCCGGCGTCGTGCCCGGCGCGCAGCCAGTGCCAGAAGACGTAGGCGAGACAGTCGGGGGACTTCATGTCCCCAATGGTACCCGCTTTGCATGAGGAGTCGACGATCAGGACGTTACGTTGATACCGATGCGCCGCTCGGGCTCCGCGGAGTCCGCCCCCATGTACCAGTGGATGCTCTCCCGCCCGGGAACGGTCGTGCCGCTCATCGTATTGCCCCCGGCGTCCATGACCAGGCAGTTCATGCCGCCGAAGCTCTCGAGGGCGAGAATGTCATTCATGGCGCGCGCGACCGCGTCGTCGATGCCGAGCCCATCGGCCATGTAGTGGATGAGCGTGCGCGACGTGCTGTTCCGGATCGAGAGCTCACCCCTCCCCGTGCACGCGGCCGCGCCGTGGCGGTTGTCGCAGTAGTTGCCCGCGCCGATGATGGGGCTGTCCCCCAGCCTGCCCGGAAACTTGAGCGCGGTGCCGCTGGTGGAAACCGCGCAGGCGATGTCGCCGTTGGCGTCCACGGCCTGGATGTTCACCGTGCCGTGGTGCTCGTCGGCGAGACGCGTGTACCACTCCCGCAGATTCTGGTCACGTACGTAGTCGATGACCCACGTCTGGGACTCGTCGATGCCCTCATGCTCGAAGGCGTCCTCCACGAAGGCCCGGTACACCTTCCTGCTCTCGTCGGTCTCGAGGTCACCCTCCTCGCACCCCATGACCCGGGCGAAGTTCTCGGCGCCCTCGGCGACCAACAACACATGGGGCGCCTCCTCCATCAGCTTCCTCGCGACGCTGATGGGATACTTGAAGCCCTTCATCGCCCCCACGGCACCCGAGCGCAACGTCTTCCCGCACATCAGGCTCGCATCCATCTCCTGCACGCCAAGGACGTTGGGGATGCCGCCGGTGCCGACGGAGGTATCGCCGGGATTGTCTTCCACCAGGCGCGTGGATGCCTCCACCGCATCCAGGGCTGAGCCGCCGGCCTTCAGGATAGCGGCGCCGGCGTGCAGGAAGTCCCCGGCATTTTTCGTGCCGATGATGAATGGCCTGGTCATGAATGCGTATGCCCGCGTGGCAGAAACCGACGGGTAGCGTATCAGATTCGCCGATCCTCGAGGGATCGATCAGCTCACCGGCACAACTCCTCAACCATCTTCTGCCAGTGCCCGATGAGCGCGGCTCGCTCCTCCGAGTCCACGGCCGTCCATTCACCGGAATGCCCCTTCCTCACGTACTGGCGGCCCGGATAGCTGAAATAGACCAGGTGGGCATGGGCATCCTCGCAGTAGCGCTGCCGCAAGACTGCCTCAGCCTCGCGACGTTCCGCATCTTCAAGCACCTGCGCCTGGAGCTTCTGGTATTCGGCCACCCGGCTTTTCCACGCTTCCAGTTCGGCCTTCTCGATCCGCGCCTCGACAGAGGGTGGCACGGGGTCCAGGTAACCGTGCTCGGGCGGCTCACCGGGTGGTCGATCGGAATACTGCACGTTCCCCTGCTCATCGCGCCAGCCGTATACGTGATCCGCGTCTGCTGACGGCGACGTCAGCAGTAACAGCAGCATCAGGGGAACGGTCCGCCAAACCACGCTCAAAAGAGAACCCATCCATTTGAGAATCGACTCCAGCGTACGCCGGGAGATCACGACAGCGCTGATCTCGATCAGGGGAGACGAATCTCGACCGGCGATGATAATGATTCGCGTTCACCAAACGCTTCCGCGGAAGCGGCCGGCGACGCCCGTCAGATACCCCGAACGTGCTCGGAACCCCGCAGGCGCCGCATCTGGCGCTGGATCCACCGCGCCCGCCGCTCGACGTAGAGCGACGGATCGTAGGCGTGCATGGTCACCGGGTTGGGCAGCACGGCCGCGAGCAGTGCGGCCTCCCGGGCGCTGAGCCGCGACGGGGACTTACCGAAGAAGCGCCGGCTGGCGGCGCCGACGCCGAAGGTCTTGTCGCCGAACTGGGCGATGTTGAGATACACCTCGAGGATGCGCTGTTTCGACCAGAACATCTCGATCAGCACCGTG
>CBDTYP010000439.1:0-2451 GCA_965364645.1 uncultured Gammaproteobacteria bacterium
GGAGAGTACCTGCCGTAATCCACGTGTAGCTCCTCGCCCCAGGTCTTCTCGAGGTACTGGTCGCGCCCGGACCCGTATCGATACAGGTTGTAGCGGACGGGATTCTTCTCGTAATAGTCCTGATGGTATTCCTCGGCCAGATGAAACTCGCCGGCTTCGCGAATCGGCGTCAGGACGGGCTTCGCGTAGCGTCCGGTCCCGGCCAGCAGATCCCTCGACTTCTCTGCGGCGAGCTTCTGCTGCTCGTCGTGATAGAAGATGGCGGTCGCGTACTGGCCGCCGCGATCCACGAACTGCCCGCCCGCATCGGTGGGATCGACCATGCGCCAGTACGCCGCCAGCAGCCCCTCATAGGTAATGACCGCTGGGTCGTAGTGAACGCGGACGCTCTCGATGTGACCGGTGGCGCCGCTGGAGACCTGCGCGTAGGTCGGATTGTCGGCCAGGCCGCCCGTATATCCGGAAACGGCCTCTACCACCCCGGGGACGTGCTCGAATCCCGATTCGACGCACCAGAAGCAGCCGCCCGCGAACGTGGCGACCGGCAGGTTCTCGTCGACGGAGATCTGCGGTGCGACCGCGTCGCCGCTCTCGCCGGCGACGACGATCGCGACGAGAGCCGCGGCCGACGCGGCCCCGATGAGCAGCTTCTTCATGTGTTCGGCCATGGTATGTTCATACTAATGCAGACCACGCGCGGGGAGAGAGATTCCATGGGTCGACTCGACGAGAAGGTGGTGGTGATTACCGGGGCCGGGAGGGGCATCGGGCGCGCCGCGGCCGGGTTGTTCACATCGGAGGGCGCGCGCGTCGCGATCCTCGAGATCGACGAGGAGCGCGGTGTCGCCGCGGAGCGGGAGATCCGTGACGCTGGCGGCGATGCGTGCTTCATTCAGACCGACGTCACCGACGCCGACAGCGTGACCCGGGCGATCCCGGCGGTCGTCGAGCGCTACGGGAAGATCGACGTCCTCTACAACAACGCGGGCGGATCGACCACGGAGGATGCCGGCGTCGTGGATGCGCCGGTCGAGGAGTTCTGGCGGGTCATCAAGCTCGATCTGTGGGGCACCTTCCTGATCTGCAAGCACGGGATACCGGCGCTCATCGACAACGGCGGCGGCTGCGTCGTCAACACCGCGTCCAACCTGGCCGTCATGGGGATCCGGGGCAGGGACTGCTACTCGGCCGCCAAGGGCGGGGTCGCCGCCATGACCCGTTCCATGGCGGTGGAGTACGCGCCCCGGAACATCCGGGTGAACGCCGTCGCGCCGGCCGCGACCCGCACCGAGCGGGTCATCGAGCTCGCCCGGGCCAACGAGCACATCGACGCGCTCATCCGGGAGGGGCAGCTGCTCGGCTGGTGCGAGCCCATCGACATCGCCTACATGGCGCTCTATCTCGCCTCCGACGAGTCGGCCTCGACGACCGGGCAGGTGATGCTCGTGGACGGCGGCGCCACGATCTTCTGAGGCTGGAGGCTCTACTTCTCGTCGAAGACGATGGCAATTCCCCTGTCGCCGGCGAGAAGGCGTTTCAGGTGAAACGTGGCGAGGGGATCCTCGCCGAACTCCCCCACCAGCGCCGCGAACGCCTGGCTCGCGCCGTCGTCACCGGCCTCGAGCTTCACGAATGCCTTGCGATAGGCCTCGGTCTGCGCGGAGTTCGCCTCCTCGGGTAGCAGGGGCTCGAACACCTTCAATCCTTCCGTCTTGCCCTTGAGCGTGAGTGTGCCGACGGGGCGCCCATGAAAGTCGGGGATCTGCTCGGCGACCTTGTCGCTGACACAGATGCGGGTGCCCAGATACTTGTTGACGCCCTCCAATCGGGCCGCCGTGTTGATGGCGTCACCGTGTGCGGTGTAGTCGAAGAAGAGATCCCCGCCGAAGTTTCCGATGATGGCGTTGCCGGAGTGCACGCCGATACGCGTCACGCCGAGGGCAATGCCCTCATCATTCTTCTTCTTCCTGAACGCCTCAGTGAACGCGTCCATCTCCATCGCACACGCGACGCCGCGCTCCGCGTGATCCAGCTGCTCCTTCGGCGCCCCGAAGATCGCGTGCACGGCATCGCCGACGATCTTCTCCGTCGTGCCGCCGTGGCGGAACACGATCTGGGTCATGTGATCCAGGTACTCGTTCAGCAACGGCACGACAACCAGAGGATCGAGACTCTCCACCAGAGGGGTGAAGCCGGCGAGATCCGTGAACACGAACGTGAGGTCCCGTCGCTCGCCGCCTAGCTTCAGGAACTCCGGATTCTCCGCGAGCTCGTCCGCCAGGTTGGGCGAGAAGTAGCGGGAGAGATTCGCCTTCGCCTGCTCCGCTGCCTCGCGCAGCCGATAGGCCTCGCGGAGCTTCTTGAGATCATCCAGGGTCTTCTTGATGGTGATTTCCAGATCGTCGAACTCGATGGGCTTGGTGACGAAATCGAAGGCTCCCAGATTCATCG
>CBDTYP010000440.1:0-2438 GCA_965364645.1 uncultured Gammaproteobacteria bacterium
ACCTTGATCGCCACCTCGCGTTCGAGCCGCGTGTCGCGAGCGCGGTAGACCTCGCCCATGCCACCGGCCCCGAGGGGACCGAGGATCTCGTAGAACGTGAGCGATTGGCCGGCGGTGAGGGGCATGGGCTACCGGTCCTCGTCCGGTCCGCGCCAGTCCTGGACGAGCACGATCCGCGAATCGGTGGGGGGAATCGACTTCGTCACGACGTAGCGCTCTCGATTCGGGTCATAGGACGGGATCAGACTCATGCCCAGCCCCTCCAGCTCGCGCAGTGGTTCCCGGGGTCCGAACTCCGGATCGGGGCCGGGCGTGAACGACATGACCTCGAGCATCTCTCCCCTCCAGGTAAAAATCACGATCTCGTCGTCGCGGCCGAAAGAGAGAATCGAGTCGGTTCCGACTCCGGTCGGCCAAACCTCCCCGGTGTTCGGGTAGCGCGAGACGTAGTACTGCTTCACGCCCGCCTGTTCCGAGGCGAACAGGTACCAACGCCCGTCCCGCGTCATCGAAGCGAATATAGAGCTCTTCTCCTGCAACACCTCGAGTTCCCCGTCTGGCATACCGTCCCGAAGCCGTTGCATCGCGATCTGTCCGGTCTGGAAGTCGCTGACCAGCACTCGCGATCCGTCCTCGGCAACCCACGTCACCATGCCGGGGACGTCCCACTCCACCGGGTCGCCAGGGCCATTGGGAAGGAGCAGATGCCCCACCGCCGTCGCGACGAGGATCCGGTCATCGGGAAGCCAGTGCACGAAGACTGCCCTGTCGTCCAGCTTCGCGACGAGCGCGGCCTTCTCCTTGACCACGTCGTAGACCCACACCTCTTTGCTGGAGCTGGAGAGGAAGGCGACGCGGCGGCCGTCCGGAGAGAACTTCGGTGACTCGACCGACGTGCGAATCTCGTCGACGGGCTCGAGACCTCCGTCGCGGTCGAGCCAGGCCAGTTGAGCCCTGCGCGGGGAATCCTCGTGGACGTAGAAGAGGTCACCGTCGTGACTCGCCCTCGGATCCCGGCCCGGCCAGAGGAAGAACGGCTCCCCCGTGATCGCCAACTCGTCGAGTGAGAAGGGGTACGCCCACAGGGAGGACGTCTCCCCGACCACTTCGACCACGATGTGACCGCCGACCAGACACGGATTCTCGGTCGCGAGCTCGACCTCTAGGAGGTTTCGTTCTCCATCCGGCCCGAAGATCGAGATCCACTTCTGCTCCGCCTGCAACTTGGAAGGGACCGGGTTGAGGTGTCGGATCCCGAGCAATCGATCGGTGCCTGGGAGACGCCTCAGTGCGTCGTCGATGTGCGAGTCTTCGAGCGGCTTCTCGCCGAAGTCCTCGCGAGCTCCCCCCCGAAGAGGGACTCGCTGAAGCAGCTCATCCCGGTCCAAGTCGAAGATGACGGTCTCGCCCACCACGTTGAGGTCACTGGCCTCGCCGTCCAAGTCGGCGACGACGATGTGAGGTCCACCCGGTACGGCGAAGCGGCGGATCTCATCACCCGCGGAATAGACCACCTCGCGGGAGTCCGGAGTCCAGGTCACCGATCGCCCCCAACCCAGATCCTCCGGCAGAGGCTCGAGGACCGGAACGAGCCCGTCGAGCGAGTGGATCAGGATGCCGCTCGACGTCGGCATCGCCAGGCGCTGACCGTCCGGCGAAACGGCCATGCGGTTCGCTTCGAACGGAATCCCCTCCGGCATCGTGCGCATGTCCAGCACGACGAAGTGACGCTCCTTTCGACCTGCAGGTGAGGCCGTCTCCTCCGGGGCGGGCGACGGCCAGAGCACGTGCCTCCCGGCGGCGCCCGCGAGAAGGGCGAGCAGAACGACGAAGAGGAGGATCGGGGTGCTCGTAGGGCGGCGTTCGGCGCCGCTGTCCGCCGCGACCCCCGCAGTCAGCCCCGCCCAACCCAGCGACGACCCCGAGCTCACGTGCTCCAGCAGCACACGCGCCTCGCCCGCGTCCCGCAGGCGCGTGCGCGGGTCCTTCTCCAATGCGCGCCGCAGCAACGCGCTCACGGCGGGCGGAGTCCCCTGCGGCAGCTTCGACCAGTCCGGCTCCCGCTCGACGATCGCGGCGAAGATGTCCGGGATCGAGTCCCCGTGGAACGCGCGTGTGCCGGTCAGGCACTCGTACAGCACGCACCCCAGCGCCCACAGGTCCGTGCGCCGATCGACGGGACGACCGCGCGCCTGCTCGGGGCTCATGTACGTCGGCGTACCGAGGACGACGCCCTCCTCCGTCATGAGGAAGCTGTCCGACTCGGCGGTCGACGTGCCCGCCTTGCCCGCCTTCGGGCGGATCGGCTTGGCCAGCCCGAAGTCGAGGATCTTGACGACGCCCTCCGGCGTGACGCGCACGTTGGCCGGCTTGAGGTCGCGGTGCACGACTCCCGCTTCGTGCGCCGCCTCGAGCCCCTCGGCGATCTGGCGACAGAC
>CBDTYP010000441.1:0-2438 GCA_965364645.1 uncultured Gammaproteobacteria bacterium
GCGTACGGCGTGGGAGCCGGATGCGATGAGCAGGCGATCGTAGTCGAGGTGTCCGCCCCCATCGAGCTCGACGCGATTGTCCTTCGCGTGTACACGGCTGACTCTGTCCCGGCGCACGTCCACGCCGAGGCGGCCGAAGTGATCGTTCCCGTGGCGCAGATAAGTGCCTTCCTCGCCGACGCCGCCGGTCAGGAGGTAGGGAATGGCCATGCGGGAGTACGGCGGCTCGGGCTCGTCGCCGACGACGGTGACGCTCGCGTCCGGATCGACCTTGCGCAGGGTCTCCGCGGCGATGATGCCGGCGGGCCCGGCGCCAATGATGACGTGGTTCATTTCGGTATCAGCTCGTTGTTTTCCCGTAGGTTGGTGCTGAGCGCAGCGAAGCCCAACATGGTGAGCCCCGGATGTTGGGCTTCGCTGCGCTCAGCACCAACCTACGAGAATTCAACCGAACGACGGAGCTCGCTACAGGCCTAACCGCTTCAACGTCTCCTTCGTCGGCACGCCTTCCTTCGTCCAGCCGCGCACCTCGTAGTACTCCGGGAGCATGACGTCGAGCTCGCAGACCTTGCCCTTGGCGGTGCCGCTCGGCGCCGGCACCTCGAGCAGTCGCTTCGGCAACGTGTCGTCGGCCGCCGTCAGGCCGGCGGCGAGATTGAACTGGCGCTCGAGATTCCACACGCGCTCGCCGCACTCGACCAGCCGCTCCTCGCTCCAATCGCCCTCGCAGGCCGCATCGATCTGCTTCTGAAACTCCGTCACGCCCCAGGCGGCGGTCGTGAAGAGGCAGAGCCCGGTCGAATCGATCATGGCGATGCGATCCTGGGACTCCTTGCAGGGCACCGCCTTGCCCTTGCCGGTCTGATCTTCCATGTCTTCGGCGAAGACGTCGTGCTTCAGATGACATGCGCCGCGATTGGACGTCGCGAAGCCGAGCCCCATGCCCTGCAGGCCGCGGGAGTCGTAACCGGCGAACTCCTGGCCCTTGACCGCCATCGAGAGCTCCGGGTGGCCGTACTTCTCGCACATGAGGCGCGAGCCGAGCCCGAGCACCTGGCCGAAGCCCTCGAACTTGCCGGTCTTCTCCGCCATCACCGTGAGCGCCTCGGCGTTACCCCAGGTGAGCTCGATGCCGTCGGTGTCCTTGGTGGTGATGAGGCCCATCTCGTAGAGCTCCATGGCGGATGCGAGCGTCCCGCCAAACGAGATCGGATCCATGCCGTGCTCGTTCATGAGATAGCCGGCGAAGGTCAGCGCGTCGATGTCGTCGACGCCGACGAGCGGCCCGAAGGCGTAGGCGGTCTCGTACTCGAGGCCGCCGGAGGCGTGCCAGTATTCCTTCCGGTTGACGATGGTGAAGTGGGTCTCGTCGATGTGGGCGATGCGCCCGCAGGCGATGGTGCAACCGAAGCAGGCCTTGTTGGTCAGGAGATTCACGTGACCGTTCGGCTTCGGTGTCATCATCGCGCGCGCGTCGATCTTCTCCACGCCATCGAACTGCACCGCGTCGAAGTTCCGCGTCGGCAGCGAGCCGAACTCCTGCATCGTATCGATCATGGAATTCGTGCCGTACTTGGTGAGTCCCTTGCGCCCGCGGTTGTTCGCGAGCATCTCGTGGGTCTCCCGCACCACCTCCATGAAACGTTTCGGATCGTTGACGGTCACACCGACGCTGCCGTGCACGGCGATGGCCTTGAGGTTCTTCACGCCCATTACCGCGCCGACGCCGGAGCGGCCCGCCGCCCGGTGCAGATCGTTCATGATGCAGGCGTAGCGAACGCCGCTCTCGCCGGCGACGCCGATGGAGGCGACCTTCAGCTGCGGATTCTGATGCCGCGCCTTCAGCCACTCCTCGGTGTGCCACACCGTCGTCCCCCAGAGCTCGTCGGCAGGCAGAATCTCGACCGAATCGTTGACGATGTGAAGATACACGGGCTCGGGCGATCGGCCCTCGAGGATCATGAGATCGTAGCCCGCGAACTTGAGCTCCGCGCCGAACTTGCCGCCGGAGTTGGAGCACGCGATGGCGTTGGTGAGCGGGCCCTTGGTCACGACCGCGTAGCGTCCGCTCGTGGACGACATGGTGCCGGTCAGGGGGCCGGTCGCGAATATCAGCACGTTCTCGGGACTCATGGCATCCGTCTTCGGATCCATGCTCTCCATCAGGTACTTGGTGGCGAGTCCCCGCTCGCCGAGATAGTCGTTCGCCCACTCCATGTTGAGAGGCTCGACGGAAGACGAACCGTCGCTCAGATTCACCCGCAGGACTTTCTTCTGCCAACTCATGACGCGTCTTCCCCTCAGGCCGAAGGCTGGTTGTGTGTCTTCTGCGCCCAGTCGCGCATGCGATCGTAGCCGGTCCAGTCGGCGTCCACGTAGGTGATCGCGCCCGTCGGGCAGGCTTTGGCACACTCCGGATCGCCGCCGCAGAGATCACA
>CBDTYP010000442.1:0-2425 GCA_965364645.1 uncultured Gammaproteobacteria bacterium
ACGAGAAAGCGCCCGGGCTGGGTATTGCCCCCGCTCGGCGCCTTCGACGCCGCGTCGAGCACGGTCTTCAAGTCCGCGTCGCTGACCGCCTTGTCTTTCCGCAGGCGCCGAATGGCCCGCTGGGTGAACATGGCATCGCCGATCGACATGGTCAGATCGGCCGGTGTATCGATGTAGGTCATCTCCATCGTCACGTCTCCCCTATACGTTGAACCGGAAGTGTACGACGTCTCCCTCCCGGACGACGTAGTCCTTTCCCTCCAGGCGCCACTTGCCCGCCTCCTTCGCGCCCTGCTCGCCGTTGAGCGTGACGAAGTCGTCGTAGCCGACGATCTCCGCGCGGATGAACCCCTTCTGGAAATCCGTGTGGATGACGCCGGCGGCTTCGGGAGCGGTGGCGCCACGGCGCACCGTCCAGGCCCGGGCCTCCTTCGGGCCCGCCGTAAAAAAGGTGAGGAGATCGAGGAGCGTGTAACCGGCACGGATCAGCCGGTTGAGTCCCGGCTCCTCCAGGCCCATGTCGGCGAGAAACTCGCGCTTCTCATCGTCGTCGAGCTGCGCGAGCTCCGCCTCGATGGCGGCGCAGATGGGCACTACCGGCGCGCCGCCTTCCGACGCGGCGATCTCCCGGACCACTTCCAGTAGCCGATTGTCCTCGAAGCCGCCCTCGGCGACGTTGGCGACATAGAGCACGGGCTTCGCCGTAAGAGGCTGCAGCTCGCGCACCCAGACCCGCTCCGCATCGCTCATCTCCAGAGTTCGCAACGGAAGCCCGGCATCGAGCTGCGCCGCGGCCCGCTCCATGAGCGCCGATCGGGCGCGGGCCTCCTTGTCACCGGCCTTCGCGGTCTTGGCGGCGCGCTCGCGGGCACGCTCCACCTGCTCCATGTCGGCGAGCATGAGCTCGGTATTGATGATGGCGATGTCGTCGGCGGGGGACACCCTGCCGGACACGTGGGTGACGTCGTCGTCTTCGAAGCATCGCACGACATGGGCGATGGCGTGGGTCTCGCGGATGTTGGCGAGGAAGCGGTTGCCGAGTCCCTCGCCCTTCGACGCACCGGCCACGAGCCCCGCGATGTCCACGAACTCCATGGCTGTAGGCATGATGCGTTGCGGCGACACGATGGCCGCGATGTGCGCCAGGCGCTCGTCGGGCACCGGCACGATGCCGACGTTGGGATCGATAGTGCAGAAAGGGTAGTTCTCCGCAGCGATCTCGGCACTCGTGAGCGCGTTGTAGAGAGTCGACTTGCCGACGTTGGGCAGGCCGACGATGCCGCACTTGAAGCCCATCGCTAGTCTTCGGACTCCCCGGGCTCCGGGGTCTTCCTGTGCAGGGAGTTCATGACCTCCGAGAACTTTCCGGCGACGATGTCGGGGAAGTGATCGACGGCCGTCGCGACGGCGTCGTCGATGACCCGCTGGTCGTCCGCCGAGGCGGGCTTCAGCACGTAGCCGACGACGGCGTTCTTGTTGCCGGGGTGGCCGACGCCGATACGCAGACGCGCGAAGTCCGGGCTGCCGAGCTGCGGAATCACGTCACGTAGCCCGTTGTGCCCACCGTGTCCGCCGCCGCGCTTCAGGCGCGCGGTGCCGGGGGGCAGATCGATCTCGTCGTGGGCGATGAGAATCTCGTCAGCTTCGAACTTGTAGAAGTTCGCGAACGCCGCGACGGACCGGCCGCTGTTGTTCATGTAGGTCATGGGTTTCAGTATTCGCAGGCGGTGGCTGCCCACCTGGCAGTCGGCGACGTCACCGAAGAAATTCGACTGGGATCGAAAGCTCCCGCCCCAGCGCGACGCCACGGCGTCGGCGAACCAGAAGCCCGCGTTGTGGCGCGTGCGCGCGTCGCGCGGGTCGGGATTGCCGAGCCCAACGAGTAGTCGGATTGGAGTGGACAAGATGCGCGCGGGCGCGTTGGGCGCCTAGCTCTCTTTGTCGCCGTCCTCCGGCGCGCCGTCGCCGGCGGGTGCCTCGCCATCGGCAGGCGCCTCGCCCTCTTCGCCCTCTTCGCCTTCTTCGCCCTCGGCGAGGAGCGCTTCCTCCTCCTCGTCGAACTTCGGAGCGTGCTGAACGGAGAGCACCGGCTGATCGTGGTCCGGATCCTGGGCCAGTGCGTTGAGGGTTACGCCCTCGGGCATGACCAGCTCGGAGAGATGCAGGGAATCGCCGATATCCATGTGGCCCATGTCCACCTCGATGTACTCGGGCAGATCCTTGGGTAGGCAGCTGATGACTAGCTCCGTCAGCAGATGATTGACGACGCCGCCGGCCTTCTTGCCGGGACAGGTGTCCTCGCCGAGGAAATGCAGGGGAACCTGCATCGTGATTTCCTGGCTACTGCTGACCCGCAGCAGATCCATGTGGGTCACCCGGTCCGTGACGGGATCCCGTTGCAGCGCCTTCAGCACAGCCTGGGTCC
>CBDTYP010000443.1:0-2415 GCA_965364645.1 uncultured Gammaproteobacteria bacterium
CGCCTCGAGGATGATCGGGTCGGTCTCGATGCAGAGCGTGTCGCCCGTCTTCACGTCCTTCAGCCCGATGGCCGCCGCGATGTCGCCGGCGAACACCTCTTCCCGCTCCTCCCGCTTGTTCGCGTGCATCTGGAGGATGCGGCCCACGCGCTCCCGCTCGTCCTTGGTCGCGTTGTAGACGTACGACCCGGCGGGCATGGAGCCGGAGTAGACCCGGAAGAAGGTGAGCTTACCGACGTACGGGTCGCTCATGATCTTGAAGGCCAGGGCCGAGAACGGAGCGTCGTCCGACGCCGCCCGGGTGTCCTTCGTCTCGTCGTGGTGCGGGAGGTGCCCCTCGATGGCGGGCACGTCCACGGGCGACGGCAGGTAGTCGATGATCCCGTCGAGCAGCGCCTGCACGCCCTTGTTCTTGAAGGCGGAGCCGCAGAAGACCGGGAAGATCTTGCCCTTGATCGTGGCGGCGCGGATGGCGTGACGGAACTCCTCCTCCGTCAGCTCCTCACCCGCGAAGTACTTCTCGATCAGCTCGTCGTCGTGCTCGATGGCCGCCTCGAGCAGCTCGTTGCGGAGCTCCTCGATCGTGTCCTTGAGGCTGTCGGGCACCTCCTCCTCGGAGAACTGCGAGCCCATCTCGTCCTCGAAGACGATGGCCTTCCGGCGGACGATGTCGATCATGCCCGTGAAGAGCTCGCCCTCGCCCAGGGGATACTGGATCGCGTAGGCGTTGGCGCCCAGGCGGTCCCGCATCATCTCGACGACGTTCATGAAGTCGGCGCCCACACGGTCCATCTTGTTGACGAACGCGATGCGGGGGACGTTGTAGCGATCCGCCTGCCGCCAGACCGTCTCGGACTGGGGCTCCACGCCACCCACGGCGCAGAAGACCGCCACCGAGCCGTCGAGAACCCGCAGGGACCGCTCCACCTCGGCGGTGAAGTCCACGTGCCCGGGGGTGTCGATGATGTTGATGCGGTAGTCGGTGTCGAAGCGCTTCCACTCGCACGTCGTCGCGGCGGACGTGATCGTGATGCCGCGCTCCTGCTCCTGCTCCATCCAGTCCATGGTCGCGGCGCCGTCGTGCACCTCGCCCACCCGATGGACGCGTCCCGTGTAGAACAGGATGCGCTCGGTGGTGGTCGTCTTACCGGCGTCGATGTGCGCCATGATGCCGATGTTCCGCAGCTGCGGCAGTGGCGTGATTCTGGGCATCTATCTCGTCCTTCTGCTAAATCTCAGCGCAAAGAAAAGGAGCGCGGGCCATCTCGCCGCGGGGCCGCCACATGGCGGTCCGCAGTCTCCGCGCTCCCGTGACCGGAGAGGGCCTCTTGGGCCATCGCGCGTCCCTAGTTGTTCCTGCTCCCGACCCGTCCGGGCCGGGCGTCCTACGATCCTGCTACCAGCGGTAGTGGGCGAAGGCCTTGTTGGCCTCGGCCATGCGGTGCGTGTCTTCCTTCTTCTTCACCGTCGAACCCTCACCGCGGCTGGCGGCGAGGAGCTCCCCCGCGAGGCGCTCGGCCATGCTCTTCTCGGCACGGTTCCGGGCGAACCCGATGAGCCACCGGGAAGCCAGGGCGGTGCGGCGCGACGGCCGGACCTCCACGGGCACCTGGTAGGTGGCGCCACCCACGCGGCGGCTCTTCACCTCGAGGGCCGGGCGGGCGTTGTTGAGGGCCTGCTCGAAGACGTTGACCCCCGGCTGTCCGGCACGGTCCTCGAGAATCTCCATGGCCTCGTAGAAGATCTTCTCGGCCTTGGACTTCTTCCCGTCGTACATCAACGCATTGATGAACTTGGTGACGGTCTCGGACTCGAATCGGGGATCCGCCTGGATCTCCCGCTTGTCAGCTCGCGAACGACGGCTCATGAATCGACTCTAGCCTTACCGGGGCCGCTTGGCCCCGTACTTGGAACGCCCCTGCCGGCGGTCGTCGACCCCCGACGCATCCAGCGTTCCGCGAATGATGTGGTACCGAACTCCGGGCAGGTCCTTCACACGACCCCCGCGGATGAGCACGATCGAGTGCTCCTGGAGGTTGTGTCCCTCCCCGCCGATGTAGGCCGTGACCTCGAACCCGTTGGTCAGCCGCACACGAGCAACCTTCCGGAGCGCCGAGTTCGGCTTCTTCGGAGTGGTCGTGTAGACGCGGGTGCAGACCCCACGCTTCTGAGGGCTGCCCTGTAGGGCGGGCGACTTGTTCTTCTTCTGAACAGTCTTCCGGCCCTTGCGAACGAGCTGACTGATGGTCGGCATGAATCCTCTAATGCAAAAGAGCGCCTCTTCGGCGCGTCGTCCGAGGCCGTGCGTCGTGCCAAATGGCCTTTCCGACAGAGCTTGTTAAGGTAGAGAAGGGCCCCGGGGGTGTCAACGGGGCCCCGCACCCGAATCACGGGTCCGGACGGAGGGCGGTCCGA
>CBDTYP010000444.1:0-2381 GCA_965364645.1 uncultured Gammaproteobacteria bacterium
GTCCCACGCGTTCGTAGGTGAGCAGGTCCCCGGACCAGGCGAAGGCGTGGCGATGCCTGCCCTGCCCCACGACCGAGTCGGTCAGCTTGAGCGCCCGCTTGAAGCTGCCGTCGGCCTGGCAAGCCGCACGCATCAGGGCAAGCCGGACCGTTTCGTCGGAGGGGTCGGCGACCGTCGCCCTCAGGCCCTCGATCCGCACCAGCCCGCGACCGACGATGATCGCGTCGGCAACCATCCCGAACGCACGAGAGGCCTCTCGGTGAGCCGTTCTGTTTGCGTGAACAACGCCGAGTTGTCCGTCTGTTGCGAGCATTCGTCCAGCGTGAATCAGTCCCGGCATGAAGGCCAGGAGTCGCTCGAGCGTTTGGTGGTTGGGGCTGTGCCCCTGCGACTCGAGCGCGTGCAGATGCGAGGCAGCTATCCCTGCTTCAGCAGCCATCCCGCGCAAGGAGAGCCCGCGCGCCTCACGTGCGGCACGAATCTCCTCTGCCAGGCCGTCGACGGCCTCACTTGCGATCGGTTTTCTGCGTGTTGGTGGCAAGGTGTGCCGCCTTGCGGATAGGTATCGTCGGAGGGTGGCATCGACGAGTCGACATCGCGGTCCAGCCGATACTCCCCTCCCCGGCCCCGTGCGGGCTGAGGGGCTGAGTTGGCGTCCCCTGCATTCCCAGGTGATCGTTGCGTTGCCTAGACCAACGGCCACCAAGCAGGAGGACGCCAATGGAACGGTACATCGGACTGGACGCTCACCGCACGAGCTGCACCTTCGCGGTCATCGGCCCCAGCGGCCGCAAGATCCGCCACGACGTGGTGGAAACGAACGGTGCAGCGCTGGTGCGCTACCTGAAGAGCCTCTCGGGCAGGAAGCACCTCTGCCTCGAGGAGGGAACCCAGAGCGCCTGGCTCTACGAGATCCTCTCGCCCCACGTGGACGAGATCGTGGTCACCGGGATCAGCCGCAGTCGAGGCCAGAAGAGCGATGCCCTGGACGCGTTCTTGCGGGCCGAGGAGCTGCGCACGAACTCGATCCAGACTCCGGTCTTCAAGGCTCCGCGTCAGTTCTCCCGGCTGCGGGAGCTGGCGCGGGTGCACTCGATGCTCGTGCGCGACCTGGTTCGCGTGCAGGGACGCCTGAAGGCGATGTACCGCTCCCGCGGCGTCTCCACTCCGGGCAAGTCCGTCTACAGCCCGCGCGAGCGCCAGAGGTGGTTGGCACGGCTCCCGGCAGCTTGCCGGAGCGCGACCTCACGACTCCACGAGCAGTACGACCTGCAGCTGGAGCTCAAGAAGGCGGCCGAGACGGACATGCTGGCCGAGGCGCGCAAGCATCCGATCGCCAAGATCCTGGCGACCGCGCCGGGGCTGGGGCCGATCCGCGTCGCGCAGCTGCTTCCGATCGTCGTCACGCCGCACCGCTTCCGCACGCGGCGGCAGTTCTGGTCGTACTGCGGGCTCGGAATCGTGATGCGCTCCTCGTCGGACTGGGTCCGGACCGAGGGCGGCGGCTGGACCAAGGCCATGGTCCAACAGACGCGTGGGCTGAACCGCAACCACGTCTCGCGCTTGAAGGACATTTTCAAGGGAGCGGCGCTGACCGTGGTCATGCAGCTGCCGAACGATCCCTTGCACGAGCACTACCAGCGACTGCTCGCCGCGGGGACGAAACCGAACCTGGCCAAGCTCACCGTGGCGCGCAGGGTCGCTGCCATCGTCCTGAGAATGTGGAAGGACGAGAAGGAGTACGAACCGGAGACCATTCGCAAGCAGCAACAGGACGTCGCCTCACCGGCTCACTGATCGGTCGCGCCGACCGTGCGCAGGATCAGCACCGAAGCCGAAGGCGAGAAGAGGTCGGAGGTGAGCATCCGAGTAGTACCTGGTCCCACCCGCAAGGGCTGGAGTCCCCACGGATAGGACATGCCCCTCCACAGCACCGAACGAAGCGATGGCCCCGTGAGGCCCTGATGGAAGGATGGTTCCCGCACCGCAGCGGAGAACGTGCCGGCTACCCAGTCGCTGAGGCTGCTGAGAATCGCGCGGATCGAAACGACCGAAACCGGAGCGCTCGAACGGACGAGCTCGCGAGCGAGCGCCCATCGACAGCAAACGCGCAGGGGAAGACGCCCCAGCACGGATCAGCGGTGATGCGAAGAGTCGATGCCGGACGCCCAGCCGTGCCGGCCATGCGGGAGGTGTATCTAGTCCTCCTCCTCCATGGAAGGAACCACGGAGCACCTCCCTCACCGCCCAGCATCGTACCCCGGTCCCCTTCTGGGTTCACGGAAGGGCCCTTATCGGACGATGAGGCCCTGCTGAGGGAGCAGGCTGGCGGGCCGATCCGAGGGGACGGGCGCACGGGGGGCAGTCGGAGGCGGTTGCTG
>CBDTYP010000445.1:0-2379 GCA_965364645.1 uncultured Gammaproteobacteria bacterium
ATTCAAACAGGCGCCAACGCAGATTGCCCGCTGGTTGCTGGAAGCACTCCCATTCTGACGTGCGACGTCTGGGAGCACGCCTATTACATCGACTACCGCAATGACCGGGCCAAGTACGTGGATGCCTTCTGGGATGCGGCCAATTGGGACTTTGCGACTCTTGCGTTCGAGCGGCCAGGCGACGTCGAGCCCGTCATCCTGTCACGCTCTTCGGAGCGCCAGTCGGCAAGACCCTCGTGAGTCGTGGCGTCGGTGGAGCCTGGAACGGGCCCGGCGCAACGGTTAGATAGGCTCCCATGGATGTCGAGATCGAGCGACTCGCGCCAGGGGTAACCGCGGACAGCACGCTGTACGTGGCCGACGAGAATCTACGCGTCGTTTACACGAACGACGAGTGGCGCCGGTTCGCGCAAGTCAACCGCGGCGCGGAGCTCGCCGGGCCCGCATGGAACATGCACCTGCTCGAGAACATGAGCGGCAGGGAGCGGGAGCGCTGGGCGTCGATCTACGAGCTCCTGCTCTCGGGGGAGCTTTCTCACTACGAGGAAGATTTCATCTGCTCCTCGCCCGACGAGCGCCGCATCTACCGAATGCGCAGCACGCCCGTGGCGAGGGACGACGGAAGCACGCTGCTCGTACACCACACGGTGCGGATCGACGACAAGGCGGAGGAACGCGAGGGAATGCGCAGCCGCCTGCGCGCCCTCGATTCCGATCCGGAACAGATTCAGCGTGAGTACCAGCGCCGAGTGCTGGCGCCACGCGTCGCGGTGCCCGGCTTTCGTGTCGCGCAGTTCCTGCGGCCCCTTGGGGACGCCGGCGGCGACATCTTGTGGCACCGCACCTACGAAGACGGCACGACCGACTTGGTGCTCGCGGACGCGATGGGGCACGGCGCCGAGGCGAGCATACACGCGGCGAAGATGGTGATGATGCTTGAATCGCTGTCCGCGCCGTACCGGCAGCCCCAAGATATCCTCGCCTCGCTCAACCGCGGCATGCTCCGACACCGCGCGGAGCACGAGAGTGCGTTCGCCTCGGGCATCCTCTTCCGCTTCCAGCGCGGCTCGCCGCGCGTGCGCTGCGCGAACTTCGGGCACAGCCCGCCGGTCTTCTCGCGCTCCGGCGAGGTTGCGCTGGGGATCGGCCTCGCTCTGGGCATCGTGGACACGATCCCTGTCTGGCCCGAGGTCGAGCTGGACATGACTGAGCACGGAACACGCTTCATAGCATTCTCCGACGGGATCACCGAACAGTTCGACGCCCTGGGGCAGATGTACGGCACCGAGCGCCTGACCCGGATCTTCCAGGAGTCAAGGCAGCGTGACCTCGACGCCGTGGTGCCCACGATCCTCGACGACCTGAACACATTCCGTGGCGACGCCCTGGTCAAGGACGACCAGACGCTGATCGCGCTGGAGCTGGAGGAGTAGGCCCAGGCTCCTTGCCCGCATCAGGTTCATCCCTGCCCGCGCCTGGCTCTCCCACTTGGCTTCAGAAGGCAAGGGACGGCTGCCAGTCATCCCAGCGTTCTATGTATTGATTAACGTGCAGCTTGCGACGCGTGTTGGCACTCGACATGTACCGGATCTTGCCGAAGACCGGGCGCTCTGGCCCCCAAGCGCGATCGTAGCGGCCCAGCACCCAGAAGATGCCGCTGTAGGAGTTTGGGTCCCTGCCGTCCAGCGCATACTTGTTGTTGAGCTCGATCATGATCTCGAGCGCGCGCTGTGGGCTCTCGCTCCAATGAAGGATCTTCTTCCCCCACAGCATGCGCAGGTAGTTGTGGATACGCCCCTCCATGCGCAGCTGGTTCTGGGCGGCATTCCAGAGATCGTCGTGCGTCTCGGCGCCGTCGAACTGCTCCAGCGTGTACACGTGTGGCCTCGGATCGGAGGCGTGTTCTTCAAGCGTTGCACGCGACCATTCAGGGAGAGACTCGTAGAGGTCGAAGTCGTCGCGGTGCACGCAGCGGTTGAACCCGAGCTCGCGCCAGGTGACCAGCTGGTCGAGGAAAGACTCGGCTGCAGCACTCATACCCCACCACCCTGAGCGCTTGCCGCTCTTCAGGCCAGATACGTTCTCGGGCGACCAGCCTTCGCGTTCTGCGAGCGACTGCAACACCTCGTGTGCCGACACGTGCCCAAAGTGGAGGTAAGGAGAAAGTCCACTCGCTCCGTCTGAGTCCGGGTGGTTGCGGTCCTCGCCGTAGCGCTTGAAACGCTCGTCGAGGAACTCTCGAAGCACGCGCCGGCCCGCACGCGCACCACCGTCATACGGCGCCGGCGGAACCTGGTGGTCGATGGGTAGGTCGGCGAGTCCGCTCTCACCACCTTCGAGGACCGCTTCGGTGGCGCGAGGCCAGCGCTTGGCAATGCC
>CBDTYP010000446.1:0-2379 GCA_965364645.1 uncultured Gammaproteobacteria bacterium
TGGGGGCGCAGCAGCGATCGCGAGATGATGTGGCGTTGGATCTCGCTCGTGCCTTCCCAGATGCGTTCCACCCGCGCGTCCCGCCACAGGCGCTCCAGGGGCAGCTCGTCCATGAGCCCCATGCCGCCGAAAATCTGCACCGCGTTGTCGGTGAGGCGGGCGAGCATCTCGGTGGCGTAGAGCTTTGCCATGGCGGCATCCTGATCGGTCATGATTCCCTCGTCGAGCTTCCACGCGGTCTCCAGCGTCATGAGCTCGGCGGCCCTCAGCTCCATGGCCATGTCGGCGAGCTTGAATGACGTGCCCTGGAACTTGCCGATGGTCTGACCGAACTGGCGGCGGCTCGCCGCCCACTCGACGCAGAGATCGAGGGCCCGCTGGCCGCGGCCGATGCAGGTCGCGGCGATCTGCAGTCGGGTCGCCGACAACCACTCGTTGGCGACGTCGAAGCCCCGGTGCTCTTCGCCGAGCACCTGGGATGCCGGCACCCGGCAGTCGTCGAACTCGAGGATGTTGTTGTGATAGCCGCGGTGGGAAACGCTGCGATAGCCGTCGCGGACGTTGAACCCCGGCGTGCCCTTGTCGACGAGGAACGACGTGATCTTCTTCTTCGGCCCGCGATCGGTCTGCTCCTCGCCGGTGGCTGCGAAGAGCACGACATAGTCGGCGATGTCCGCGTGGCTGATGAAATGCTTGGAACCGCTGATGACGTAGTCGTCGCCTCTGCGCTCGGCGCGGGTCGACATGGAGCGCAGATCGGATCCCGCACCGGGCTCGGTCATGGCGAGACACTCGAGACGCTCGCCGCGGATCGTCGGCAGCAGGTACTCCTCCACCTGCGCGCCCTCGCAGGCCTGGAGGATGTTGCTCGGCCGCGCCACCAGCATCTGCAACGCCATGTTGGCGCGGCCGAGCTCGCGCTCCATGAGCGCCATGCTGACGGCGTCGAGGCCGCCGCCGCCGATGGCCTCCGGCATGTTGGCGGCGAAGAGCCCCGCCTCGATGGCCTTGCGCTTGATCTCCGCCGCCACCTCGGGCGCCACGCTATCCGTACGCTCCACCTCGGCCTCGTGGGGTATGAGCTCACGCTCGACGAATGCGCGCACGGTGTCGACGATGAGCTGCTGTTCGGTGCTGATGCTGAAATCCATCGTTCAGTTCGCCGATTTTCCGTTCACCAATTTTCCGTTCACCAATTTTCTATGGATAGCCATAGCCCTGCCCTTCTGGTCGGGTTGGGGAAGATCGCGATGGGCCGCCATGACGGCATCCAGTGCTCCGTGGACCGCGGGCGCGATAGGTGCCGCGGCCGACGCGCCCATGTCCACGTGCAGCAACATCTGCTCGGTGGTGCAGAGGAGCTCGTCGTTGTCGGCGTCGTACATGGCGTGAAAGAAGTGCAGGCGCTTCTCGTCCAGGTCCAGGAGCTGGGTGGTGAAACGCAGCGGACAACCCTGGCTCGCCTCGCGGTAATAGTTAATGTGTGACTCCACCGTATAAAAGGAGTGACCCGACGCACGATACGCCTCGTCGATGCCGACGTAGCGGAACAGTGCGTCCGTCGCCCAGCCGAACGCGTAGAGATAGAAGCTCTCGCCCATGTGGCCGTTGTAGTCGACCCAGTCGGGCTCCACCCGGCAGCTGTAGAGCGACAGTGGCGCCTCGACCGTATCGCCATTCTTCCAACGTCGGTAGTCGCCGCCCGTGAAGCGGCGCTGCTCGTCGTCCGCGATGGTGCTGCCGGCGCCGATGCCGTGGGGGCGCAGTGTGCGCATGATGCCGATGAGGCATTCGTCGCGCACCCGTTCGAGCTCGGCGATGGTGCGCTCGCCGGCCTGAGCGCGGGTGCCCTCCACCATGCGCTCGATGAGCGATTCGGTGAGCTCCGGCGCCTCGAGCTTCGTCCAGGGCAGCTTCAACGCCGGCCCGAACTGCTCGAGCATGTGCCGCATGCCCGTCTCGCCGCCGGCGAGATGAAAGGTGAGGCAGGTGCCCATGAACGCCCAGCGCAGGCCCGGCCCGTAGATGACGGCGTCGTCGATCTCGCCGGTGCTGGCGACGCCGTCCGCCACCATGTGCAACGCCTCGCGCCAGAGCGCCTCCTGCAGACGATCGGAGATGTAGCCCTCGATCTCGGTGCGAACGTGCAGCGGGTGCATGCCGAGGCTGCGGTAGAAGACCTTGGCGTCCTCGATGCGGGCCCCGTCGGTGCGCTCGCCGCCCAGTACCTCCACCAGCGGGAGGATGTACACGGGGTTGAAGGGATGCCCGATGAGCACGCGCTCCGGATTGGTGCAATCGCTCTGGATGCGGCTCGGCAGGAGTCCCGATGAGCTCGAGGCGACGATGACCTCGGCCGGCGCGGCGGCGGTCATACGG
>CBDTYP010000447.1:0-2352 GCA_965364645.1 uncultured Gammaproteobacteria bacterium
CGTGTTTCAACGCTTCCTTCGAACGCATCTGCTGGAGGATGTCGAGTCCGGTCACTTCCGGCATCATGACGTCGAGGAGCACGATGTCGGGTTTCTTGAGCACGACCATGTTCAGCGCCTTCTTCGGCTCTGTCGTGGTGATGAAGTTGTGGTAACCCGCATCCTCCAGAAACATCTGCAGGGTCTCGAGGATGATCGGCTCGTCGTCCACCATCATGATGGTTGATTGGGTGGACTCGTCGGACGCAGCCGTCAGATCGATGGCGTCGGTGGACGAGTCTCCGCCCGACGCGGTGTCGGCGCGTCTCACGGCCGCCGCGGGGGCCAGCGTCGGGGCGGCAGCCGGCTCGGCCTGACGCGCCACGTTTTCCTGCTTGGACATCGGTCTCGGTTCCTCGTTGTTTTCCTTGTGGCGCTCGCGCCGGCTCAGGCGCTGGCAGCCAGCTCGGTGTCGTCCGGCACGTCCAGACGGCTGGAAATTCCCCGCAGCACGGCGAGTGCTTCGTCGACGCCGTCTTCGCTGCTGGCCTTGGCGAGGCCCTCGAGGGTCTTCGCCGGTTCGGTGAAGGCGTCGTATCCCACGGTGCCGCCGGATCCCTTGAGCCAGTGGGCCAGCGCCGCGAGCTCGGCGAAGTCACGGGCCTGCCAGGCGCTCTCCATCTCGTCGAGCTTCTCCTCCAGGCGCGCGGCAAACTTGGCGATGGTGGCGCGGATACGTGGCCCGCCGCTGGCGAGCCGCGACACGATGGGCCCCCCGGATGCCGGATCGTCGATCATCGGGGCGGCCGCTCCCGGCGTCGCGGGGGCGGCGCTCGGCGCTGTGTCCGGCGCGTCGCCGCCGGGCACCACCAGGCGCCGGGAGAGCTCCCGCAGCTCCTGCAGGGCGACGGAGATGCCGTCCTCGCTGCCGGCCTTGGCCAACGTCTCCAGGTTCCTGGCGGGCTCGGTTAAGTCGTCGAATCCGACCGTGCCGCCGGACCCCTTCAGCCAGTGGGCGAGGCCCGCCAGCTCGGTGAAATCCCGCTGCTGCCAGCACTTTTCCATCTCGTCCAGCTGGTCGTCGAGACGCATGATGAACTTCGCGATGGTGGCCTGGATGCGCGGCCCGCCGCTCGCGAGGCGCGAGACGATGGGGGCTCCCGCCATGGTATCGAATTCGCTGGCGGCGCCGATGTCGCCGGCCCCGCCCGCGCCTTCGTCCCAGTTGTCCGTCGCCGCCACCTCGGCGGCCTCCACCTTGCGGCGCTCGCCGCCGAGCAGCTCGCCGAGGGTGTCGAGGAGGAGATCGATGTCCACCGGCTTGGTGAGATAGCCGGTGCAGCCGACCGCGAGGCACTTCTCCTCGAAGCCCTTCATGGCGTTCGCCGTGAGGGCATAGATGGGGGTCTCGATGTCCGCCTTGCGCAGAGCCGTCGTGGCCTCGTAGCCGTCCATCACCGGCATCTGGATGTCCATGAGGATGACGTCGTAGTTGCCTTCGCGACCCTTGTCGTAGCCGACCTTGCCGTTCTCCGCCTGGTCGACGCTGAGTCCTGCCTCTTCCAGAACCAGCATGACGAGCTCGCGGTTCTCGTCGCCGTCGTCGACGACCAGCACGCGACCGGAGTTGAAGTGCCACGCGACGTGACCGGAATCCGCGGCGTCGTCGCAGGCCGCCATGGCCTCTTCGGGCTGCAGGAGGCTCACGCCTTCCATTGGGCCCGGATCGAAGGTCGCGTGGAAGGTGCTGCCCTTGCCGAGCTCGCTGGTGGCGACGATGTCGCCGCCCATCATACGGGCGAAATCCCGGCTGATGGCGAGCCCGAGGCCCGTGCCGCCGAACTTGCGCGTGGTCGAGCTATCCGCCTGGGTAAAGGGGTCGAAGATCGCTTCCACCTTGTCCGCCGCGATGCCGATGCCGTTGTCCACGACGTCGATGGCGAAGCGCGTCTCGTCTCCCTCGGATGTCAGGTGCAGTATCACCTTGACGCCGCCCTCGTCGGTGAACTTGACTGCGTTGGAGACCAGGTTCGTGATGATCTGGCGAAGCCGCGTGGGATCGCCCAGCACCTTCTCCGGGATCGGCCCGTCGACCTCCAGGTCGAGGTAGATGCTCTTCTCTTCCGCCTTCACGAGCAGCGTCTTGATGACTTCCGCCGCGAGCACGTGGGGCGTGAGCTCCAGCTGCTCCACTTCCATCCGCCCGGCCTCGACCTTTGATAGATCGAGGACGTCGTTGATGAGCTGGAGCAGATGGCTGCCGCTCGTGTGGATCGTGTTCAGATGCTTGCGGCGCTCCTCCATGGTCTTGGCGTAGCCCCTGCGGAGCACGTCCGTGAAGCCGAGGATCGCGTTCATGGGCGTGCGGATCTC
>CBDTYP010000448.1:0-2349 GCA_965364645.1 uncultured Gammaproteobacteria bacterium
TCCGGGGCGATGACGCATTCGCCGGCGATGATCTTGGCGAGGCTGTCGATGAGCTCGTCGGGCTCGAGGTCTTTCAATAAATAGCCCTTGGCGCCGCTGCGCACGGCGGCGATGAGATCCCGGTCCTCGGTGCTGGTGGTGAGCATGAGCACCGGCGTCTCGATGCCTGCGTCCTTCAGGCGATCGAGCACGGTCAGGCCGCCGATGCCGGGCATGCGTACGTCCAGCAGGATAATGTCCGGGCGCAGGCTGGCCGCGAGCGCGCAGCCCTCCTCGCCGTCGCCGGCCGTGCCGACCACGTCGATGCCGCGGCGCTTCAGGAGCTCCTCGAGGCCGCTTCGAAAGAGCGTGTGATCGTCGACGATCAAGACGCGGAGCGCCTTGGCCTCGCTGTCCCGGGCCTCGCTGACCTTGTCCGGCTCAGCGGGCACTTGCCCTCACCTCGCCGGCCGACTCCTCGGGCTCGACGCTGAAGCGCAGCTCGATGCGAGTGCCCTCCCCCGGCTCGCTCTCGATACGCAAATCGCCGCCGAGGCGCCTTGCGCGCTCTTCCATGATCTGGAGCCCCACGTGCTCACCGGGGTGATCCTGGGTCGTCGACTGCGCGGCGGTGCCGACGCCGTCGTCCTCCACGAGCAGGTTGTACTGGCCCTCACACTCGCAGCGCACCAGCAGTCGCACGGTCTTCGCCTGGCTGTGCTTGCCGGCGTTGGTGAGCGCCTCGCGCACGATGCCGAGCACCTGCATCTCGGCCGCAGCGGGGAGCTTCAGCTGATTGCACTCCGTGTGCATATGGGTGGAGATTCCGCTCGATCGGCCGAAACGATCCGCGAGCTCTTCCAGCGCCGGCAAAAGTCCCCGCTCGTCCATGGGGGCGCGGAAGTTGGCAATGAGATCCCGGAGCTCGGTATTCAACCCGTCCAGGCTGTTGGTGATGCGGCGGAGCTCGCGCCGGCCCTGGAGCGCGTCCTCGCCATCCAGCGTGTCGCCGAGGAGCTTCACCTGGAAGCGCAGACCCGCGAGGCTCTGGGCGAGTGAGTCGTGAAGCTCGTGGGCAAGGGAGGTGCGCTCGCGCATGAGCGTCAAATTATGGGACTCCTCGTCGAGGCGCGACTTGGCGATGGCCATGCCGAGATGCTTGCCGACGCTGGCGAGGAGCTTCTGCACCTCGTCCGCATCCGCGGCGTCGGCCTTGTCGGTGAAGAAGCTCATGAGGCCGAGGTTCCGGCCCTGATAGTGCATGGGCACCGTGACGATGGAGAGCTCGCCCGAATCCTGGCGTGAGCGATGAATGTCCACGCGCTGATCGAGGCGCTCGCCGTCCAGCAGCGCCTCGATCTCCCGGAAGGCGGGATCGTTGATCGGCACTTCCCCCGACTCGTCGGCGCCACCGAGGACGTAGACGTCGCCATCGTCTTCCCGCAGGCGCACGACGCTTCCCGTGCCGTTCACGATGGGTTTGATGATCTCGGCGGATCTCGTCAGCAGCTCGTTCAGGCTGCCGGTCGTGTTGATGGCGGACGCGACCTCGAAGAGGATCCCCAGCGCCTTGTTCCTCTGATGGAGACGCCGGGTCTGCTGCCACACCACGTCGTCCATCTCGTTGGCGAGCTTCTCGAGCGCCTCGCTCAGCCGGTTGATGTGGAAGGTGAGCTTGGCGAAGCGACCGGGCTGCTCCGCCGCGATGCGCGAGGTGAGATCGCCGTCGCACATGCCGAGCGCCCAGTTGTAGAGGTGGGCGAGGGGGTCGAGGAAGTGGCGCCGTATCTGCCAGGCCAGCAGCACGACGATGGCGGCACCGGCGGCGAGCGCAATCCACACCGCCGCGAGCAGCCCACCCGTCCCCTCCCCGAGATCCGCGATGCGGGTGGCGAGTATGGCCACCAGCGCGAGGATCGCGAGCAGCACCGCCGCGTAGATCATGAGGGCGCTGGGCTTCCGGTCCTCGCCCCGCTGCGCCCAGTCCTCGGACGGATCCACGAGTCGCTTCAGCAGCGATCGCAGGGGACCGATGGTTGCGTCTTCGCGCTCCTTCGCCATCCTTCAGTCCTCGGCGGGCGCCCGGTAGTGAGGATCGTTGGGATTCATGAATATGAAGCGGAACTGGCCGGGCTCGAACTCCACGTAGTCCAGCACCGTACCGTTCAGGAGCTCCTTCTGAGCGGTGGCGAACACCACGTCCACCCCGCGGCTGTTAAGCAGCACGTCCTCGACCCCCACCTCGTCGAAACCCATCTGGTACTCGATGGCGCCGTCGGGCTTGCGGGTCGCGGCCACGCGCAGGGCGAGCTCCTCGGTGTCACCGGTGTGGGCCGAGTCGCGGATTTGGCTGGCGGCGGCCTTGGTTAC
>CBDTYP010000449.1:0-2331 GCA_965364645.1 uncultured Gammaproteobacteria bacterium
TCGAGCTCGAGAGCCTGGATACACCCGGACACACCATGAGTCACGTGTGCCTGCTGTCGCGCACGGAAACGCCGGCACTGTTCTGCGGCGATACGCTATTCAACGCCGGCGCCGGCAACTGCCACAACGGCGGGCATCCGAACGAGCTCTACGAGACGTTCGCGAACCAGCTCTCGAGCCTGCCGGGTTCGACGCTGATCTATCCGGGGCACGACTACATCAGCAACAACCTGCAGTTCACCCTCGATCGCGAGCCGGACAACGGCAAAGCGGCCGCGCTCCTGAACGATGTCTCCGATCAGAATCCGGACGACGCGCTCGTTTCGACCCTCGCCATGGAGAAGGAGATCAACACGTTCTTCCGGCTGCAGAGCCCGTCGGTCATCGCGCGCCTGCGCGAGGCGTTCCCGGATCTCCCGGACGACCCTGACGCGAGGACCGTGTTCCTCAAGCTGCGCGAGCTGCGCAATAGCTGGTAAGCGGCGGGCGTCGTCATGAAACGCGCGGTGGTAATGGTCATCGACGGGCTGCGCGCCGACATGATCGGAGAGGACTTCACTCCACGACTCGCGGCACTCGCGGAGCGCTCGCGGTGGTTCACCGATCAGCGCAGCGTCTTCCCGTCCGCTACCCGGGTGAACTCCGCCTCCATCGCGACGGGCTGTTGGCCGAAGAGCCACGGGCTCGCCGGTAACGCGATCGCGCTGGACGAGGGTAAGGGCCTGGAGGCGGTTTCCGTGGGGCCGCCGGAGTTTCGCGAGCGCCTGCGTCGCGCGACGGGCCGCACCCTGCACAGGCCCACGTTGACCGAGCGCCTGGGCCCCCACGGCGGCGCGCTAATCTATTCCAACTCGTCACCGGGCTCCGCCCACATGCAGGATCCGGACAGCCACGGCTGGCTCTTTCACCGCAGCGGCTCCTTCGCCCCGGGAATGGAGCCGATCACCGATGGGCGTCACCTGGATGTCACCTACGATGCAGCGGGCGACGCCGAGACCACGCGCCGCTTCTGCGAGGCGCTCGCGACCCCCGGCGAGGCACGGCTGCACCTCCTCTGGATCTGCGAGCCCGATCACTCCCAGCACATGATGGAGCTCGGCTCTCCGGAGCATCGCGGGATCATAGCCGGCGCGGAAGAGTGCCTGGATCGCGTGAGTGAGGCGGTAGACAACCTGCGGGCGGCGGGAGACGACGTGCTCTTCGTCGTCGCATCGGATCACGGGCAGGAAAGCGTGGACGCCATCATTCCCGTCGGCGAGCTGCTGATCGATGCCGGGTTGAAGGAATCCGCTGGTTCGTCGGACGTGGTGCTGGCTTCCAGTGGCATGGGTGCGCTCATCTACCTGTCCGACGCGGCCCGCGCGCGCGGCCCGGCGATCGCCCGGTGGATCCGCGGGCAGGATTGGTCGGGGGAAGTATTCGAAGGGAAGTCCCTGGACGAAGTCGGTCAGCGCAGCGACACGGCGCTGGCCATCGCGTTCGGCATGGCGAAGCGGGACGACGCGAACCGCTTCGGCGTGCGCGGGTTCGGACACGTCGCCGGCGATGTCTTCAGTAAAACCGACACCCGGGGCCACGGGCAGCACGGCGGCCTCGGCCCCTACGAGACCAACGCGGTGCTCTGCATCAGCGGCGGAGGGTTCAGCGCCGGGACGACCGACGCGTGCAGCCGCACCATCGACATCGCGCCAACGGTGCTCCGCCACGTCGGCGTGCCCTTCGAGAACATGGACGGTGAGGCGCTGCCGAAGAGCTGATCCGAAGACCGGGCAGCGGCTCAGTTCGTCATGAAGTCCTTGAGCTCCTGGTCCGCGAGCATCTGCTCGAGACTCCTGCCCACAACCATGTTGATGAGCTCGCTGTTCTTCTTCTCGCTGGGAGCGGTGGCGAACTCCTCGCGGTGCTCGGTCCTGTAGCGGCTGGTGAGGGTGCTGTCGCCCTTGGTGCAGGTCACGCCCACGGCCGCGACCACCTTGATCTCCGTTAACACCGAGCCGCCGGTCTCGTAGGTGAGATCCTGCAGCTCGATGACGAGCTTCACGTCCGCGCCGTCTCCCGGGGAGACAATCATGTAACCCTGCTTCACCAGCTCCCCGGCCAGCTCCTTGGTCAGATCCGGCGTGATGTCGCCCTCGGTGGTGATCGTGGCGAGCTCGTCGATCGAGCCACCCCGGCTGCCGATGACCGGGGTCGCGCGGCCGTCTTCCACGGCGAGATCGACCCTGGGCTGCTGGGAAATCCTGTCCGGCGGGCCGGCCAGGTGCGGCGAGATGAAGACGACTTGAGGCCCTTGGGTGCACGACGCCAGGGCGAGACCGAGCAGCACGACGA
>CBDTYP010000450.1:0-2323 GCA_965364645.1 uncultured Gammaproteobacteria bacterium
GGCGATCGGGCGGCGATCGCCCAGTAACCCGCGGCGGCGTTGTGCACGGAGTTGTGGAACTGAGTGGGTGATACGGGGCGCTCGGGCAGGGTAAGGGCCCTGCAGATGCTGTCGATGATCTCGGTGTCGCCGTCGCAGGTCGCGAACACCGAGCAGATGCCGCCCATCTCCAGGGAAGACCGGGCCATGGCCTCCTCGGCAACCTGCAGGGCCAGGCGCACTGTCGGTGAGACCCGCCGCCGCTCGTTGGCGGGCAGCAGCGTCGAGCCGCGAAGCGCCGGGTCGTCTGGCCGGTAGGGCTTCCTGGATGCCAGGACATCCGCACCGTCACCCCAGTCGGCCAGCCCCGGGCCCGTGAGCCCCACCCCGTCCAGGTACAGGGTCGTCACGACAGGGCCCCCAGGATCAGGCTGCAGTTGCTGCCGCCGAAGCCGAAGGAATTGCTCATCACGTGGGTGACGGCTCCGGGCCGGGTTTCGAGTACGACAGCAGCGGACAGCGCCGCGTCGACGCTCTCGCTGTTGAGCGTGCCGGGGATGAAGCCCCGCTCGATGCTGCCCAATGAGAGCAGCGTCTCGGTGATACCCGCGGCTCCCAGCGTGTGACCCGTCCAGCCCTTGGTAGCACTGCACGGCGTGCCGGCGCCGAACACCCGGATGACCGCGCGGTCCTCGGACTCGTCGTTGGCGCGGGTGCCGGTCCCGTGCAGGTTGACGTAGTCGATGGCATCCGCCGCCAGATCCGCACGCTCGAGGGCGGCGCTCATGGCCGCCGCGGCCCCGGCGCCCTCGGGGTGCGGCGAGGACATGTGATAGGCGTCGCTACTCTCGCCGTAGCCCAGCAGGGCGACCCCCGCCGCGCCCTCGGGCGCCTTCTCCAGCAGGGCGAAGCCCGCCGCTTCGCCGATGTTCATGCCGCTGCGCTCGGCATCCCAGGGCCGGCACGGCCGCTCCGACACGAGTCCCAGGGAGCTGAAGCCGTACAGGGTCGAGAAGCAGAGCGAGTCGACGCCGCCCACCACGGCGGCATCGCAGAAGCCCGCGGCGATGTGACGGTAGGCGGAGGCGAAGACCTTGGCACTGGAGGAGCAGGCCGTCGACACCGACATCACCGGCCCCTCCAGGGCCAGGGAGCGGCGGGTGAGCTCGGCGACCGACATGGCATTCTGGGTACCGAAATAGGAGAAGTCGGCGGGCAGCGCGCCGCTCGCCGGATCCCGGTGCCGGTAGGCGAGCTCGGCCTGCAGGACGCCGGAGGTGCTGGTGCCGATGAAGACGCCGATGCGCGGGGCGCCGAGACGCTCGCGGGCCTCCGCAACCCGCCCCGAGAAGCCGTCCTCGGCGAGCCCGAGCAAGGCCAGGCGGTTGTTGCGGCAGTCGAAGGCCGCCAGGTCCGGGGGCAGCGCCGCGTCCTCCAGGCCGTCCACCCGCCCGATCCAGGTGTCCAGATCCGCGTCGTCGAAATCGCAGGGGCGCAACCCGCCCCGGGCCTCCTCCAGAGCGTCGAAGCTCGCCCGTTTTCCACGGCCAAGCGCGTTGACCAGCGTGCAGGCGCTGATGAGCAGTGGATCGGCGGCCATCGTCATCCTGAAATTACGTCGTTCCCCTGGGACCCCGGAACGTCGCACCGGGGAAGGCCAATTGTATCAGCCTCTTACGGGATTACGGTGGTCCGGAGGACGCCTCCGGGGGCCGCGCGAGCACCAGCGCGGCCACGAAGCTCAGCGCCACACCGATGGCGACCGTGGATCCGATGCCGTGCAGGACCGGCAGGCTGGAGGTGGCGAGGATGCCGAACACCGACACCGTGGAGACCACGCATACGAGCAGGCCGTGGAAAGTGCGCCCGCGGGTGTCCGCGTCGGCTTCGTCACGAGCGAAGAACAACGCGTAGTCGATGCTGATGCCGACGACCAGCAGGAGCGACACCAGGTGGAACAGCGACAGCTGCTCACCCGCCAGGCGCAGGATGGCGACATCGATGATGACGGCGACGATCCCCGGCAGCAGCACCCGCACCGCGCGCCCGATGGAGCGCAAACCCAGCAGCAGCACCACCGTGATGGCGGCGAGCCCCCACAGCACCCGGGCCGCCCCGTTGCGGCGGAAGTCCGCCATGAGCGCGCGCGTGTCCCGTTTCAGATCCAGATGCTCCAGGCTCCCGTGCCGATCCACGAAGGCGCCCAGGGCATCGGCATCCTCGACTCCCGACAACGTGACCAGGGCCACCCAGCGATCGCCCATGGGGAGCAGCGAAGAGCGGAGCCGAAGACCCAGGGTGGTGCCCTCCAGGTCCGCGGGCAGCAGCGGCGGGAGGGTACGCG
>CBDTYP010000451.1:0-2307 GCA_965364645.1 uncultured Gammaproteobacteria bacterium
TGATGCTCACCCGCAAGCTCGCCCAGCACGAGCAGCCGGAACGCATGCAGTTCTATGCGGGGGTCTTCGGCGGCATCGCCATGACGGCGGCGCTCGCCCTTGGCAGCGCCACGGACGTGGCCGTGCTCTCCTTCCGGTGGCCGGATCCCGGACAGTGGGTGCTGCTGGCGGGACTGGGCGTCATCGCCACGGTCGGGCACCTGCTCGTAGTGCATGCGTTCCAGCGGGCGCCGGCGGGACTTCTCGCACCCTTTCAGTATGTGGAGATCGTCGGCGCGACGATCCTCGGGCTCGTCTTCTTCGACGACTTCCCCGACGCGACCACCTGGATCGGGGTCGCGATCATCGTGGGCTCCGGCATGTACGTCTTTCACCGCGAGGCCGCGATCGCCCGGCGGGCACGATCATAGCTCCCGGCTCTTCGGGTAGATGCGCACGCTCGGCACCTTGCCGGATCGCAGATCGTTCTGGATGCGCTCCCAGTAGGATACCGTCAGGAGATCGCCGTGCACCTCGCGGAAGAGGCGCCGCAGTCTGCGGTCCGGGATCATGAGGCCCGCCTCGATCTCCTCGGGGAGGAAGATCACCCCTTCTTCGAAGAACCAGTCGGGCGGCTCCTCTTCCCCGTCGACGCGATCCTCGTTACTGCGGATCTTCACATCGACGAAGGGCTCCAGCGCGTCGTAGTCGTAGAGATACACCTTGATGAAGCGGCTGACGCCGTAGTTGCGGGCGTCGAGATCCTTGTTGAAGATATTCGCGGCCGCGTTGTTCTTGATGCAGTCGCCGAGATTGACGATCGCGGTCTCCGCCTCCTCCGCGGATGCGGTCTCGAGAAATACCGGCAGCGGCGTCATGCGGCGCTGGACGATGAGGTACTTGAGGATCACCGCGTCCCCGCGGAGATAGACAGTCTTGCTGGCGTCGGCGAGGAGCTCGTCCAGCAGCGCCGGATCGAACCAGCTGCGATCGAGCTTCAGATTGTAGTAGATGATGTTGTCGAGCATGCTGCCGGTGCGGTTGATCTCGTGCACCCGCCCGTACTTCTTCATCACCGACTCGATGCCCTCGAACGCGCCCCACTTGTACTGGGCGGTTGGTTCGTCCCGGATGACTTTCAGGTTGTACGCGGAGCGCGGCGAGGAGAAGCCGATGGCCACCGTCCCGCGGAATCCCACCGCCGTCTCGAGCACGTCGTTGCCGGCGATGAGCTCGTCGCGCAGCTCGTTCATCACGGCGACCTTGCCGACGTGGTTGAAGCCGATGGTCGAGTAGTGCAGGCCGAGGGGGCGCTTCGGCATGATGCTCTGCAGGAACTCGGATAGCTCGTGGTAATGGTTGTTGGTGACGTGAAAGTTCGCGAGCGTCGAGCTGAAGATGTTGTGAGCATCGGCCTCGGACCCGAGGACCGCGTCCACGTAGATGCCGTCGTCATCGTTCAGGAGCGCGAGAATGAGCGGGAAACAAGCGGCGTCCTTCGTCACGCCGCGGCCGACGATGTAGCCGCCCCGATTGCGATAGAAGCCCGCGTTGATCATCTCTACCCGGTCGATGCCGCCCCCGTCCCGTGACGCGATGACGCGATTCAGCCGCTCGGCGACCCGCGCGGCATCGAGGTCGCGTTCGCGATAGGACCGGGCGAAGCCGGGTATGTCGAGAATCTCCTGGACCGCCGGAATCTCGATCTTCCCGGACACGGGAATGACGCGGACGATCTCGTTGGAGACGCCCGCGGACACCTCGTCCTCGCCGCGAAAGGCGTACTCCACCGGTTGCCACTCGCCCTGGTGGATACGCCGCTTGATCGAGTTGACGAATGCGAAGGCGAGATCCGCCTCGTAACGGCCCTCGATGAGGGGCAGATAATGATCCTCCACCTCCCGCCACAGGGCATCGTCGCTCGCCACTTCGGGAACGCACGCCAGCAACCGGGCGCCGAGCTCCTCGATCCCCACGCTGTAAAGCGCGATGCGCCGTTTGCTGAGCGCAAGCGACGTCCCGTGATCCCGATCCTCGAAGGCCTGCTTGGCGAGCGCGGGGATATTGCGGGATTCCGTGTAGTAGGCCGTGAACACCTGGAGGATCCAGTTCGCCATCAGGGCGGCCTTCTCGCCGCGCCCGCCGGCGGCGGCGATGCGCCGCGCCTGGTCGTCGGCGTCGTGCATATCCAGCGTCGCGGAGGCGGCCTCGTTCATGGGCGAAGCATCCCCGTCGGGGAGCGCGAGGTCAATGCGGCGAGTAGGAGACGATGATTGCTATGCTTTGGCGATGTCGTCGAGTGGTGAGATGCGATCGATCCTGGGGCCG
>CBDTYP010000452.1:0-2270 GCA_965364645.1 uncultured Gammaproteobacteria bacterium
CGGCAGGCGCGACTCGCGCATGACTCGCGCGTGCTCGCTGTCGGCGATCGTGATGCCGTTGTATTCGACCCTCACCCGGCTCGGGTGCGTATCGAAAGTGAAACCGCCGTTCTCGGGCTTCCCGGCGACGATCTCGAGGCCGTCCCGAATATCAGGCGCGCCCATGGTGCTCTTCCCTATCCCTCAGCCCTTTAACGCCTGCTCCATGTCGGCGATGAGGTCCGCGACGTCCTCGATGCCGACAGACAGACGCAGCAGATTCGGCGCCACGGGGCTGTTCGGCCCTTCCACCGTGGCGCGATGCTCGATGAGACTCTCGACGCCCCCGAGCGAGGTGGCCGGCACGAAGACCCGGGTGCGGGTGGCGACGGCGCGGGCGGCATCGGCGTCGCCGTCCACCAGGATCGACAGCATGCCGCTGAATCCGTTCCGCATCTGCCGGGCGGCCACGGCATGTCCCGGATGGCTCTCGAGACCGGGATAGAGGACGCGCTCGATGCGCCGATGTCCCTCCAGCGCGCGGGCGAGGGTCATGGCGCTTTCGCAGGAACGCCGCACCCGCAGGTGCATGGTGCGCATGCCCCGGAGCAGCAGCCACGCCTCCATGGGCCCCAGGATGGCGCCGCCGAAGGCGCGCTGGAAGCGCGCCGCCTGCCACTGCTCGTCGTCCATCCGCGCCGCCAGCACGCCGGCGATGACGTCGCTGTGGCCGTTGAGATACTTCGTCGCCGAGTGGAAGACGAAATCGGCGCCGAGATCCAGGGGACGGGTCAGCAGCGGCGTCGCCACCGTCGAGTCCACCGCGAGCCGCGCCCCCGCGCCGTGGGCGAGCTCCGCGGCGGCGGCGATGTCGGTGATGTCCCAGGTGGGGTTCGCGGGCGTCTCGATCCAGACGAGGCGCGTGCGGCCGGGCTGAATCGCCGCCTCGAGGGCGCCGTCTGCGGTGGCATCGAAATAGTCGATATCGATGTTCCAGTTGCCGCAGAACTGGATGAGCCAGTCCCGCAGGCCGTGGTACATGATCACCGGCGCGACGATGTGATCGCCGGGCTTGAGCGTATTGAAGAGCGCCGCGGCGGCCGCGAGGCCCGACGAGAAGAGCAGCGCGCCGGCCGCCCCTTCGAGCTCCGCCAGCACCCGCTCGGCGACCAGATAAGTCGGATTCTTGTCCCGGCCGTAGGAGATGCCGGGCGCGCGCAGCTCGTAGTCCTCGCCGCGCGCATAGGTGGTCGCCATCTGCACCCCCGGGACGATGCCTCCGTCCACGGGGTCGAGATAGTGCATCGCCTGGGCAAGCAGGGTGTCGGGGCTGGGATGGTCTTCGTTGCTCATGGGCGCTCCTGGCTGAATACGACGTGAAGCCGGCATGGACCCGTGCTTCCGAAACAGCCACGATCATACGCTGGACGAGCCAACAGGGGGCCTCTTGGCGCGATGACCATGACCGGACCGAACGGCGTGACCCGCCGCCTCGTATTGATGGGGGCGACGCTGGCGATGGTCTTCGCCGGCGGCTGCCTGCAGCTGCGCCTCGGCGACAGTGAAGCGGGGCTCGTGCTCGAGGACCTGGTCAGCAACGACAGCCGCCTGCGGGAGCGCACGCAGCGGCCTGTTTTTCGCGCCGTGCGGGTGGCCGACGGTGCCGGGCAGCTACGTGCCGATGCCTATGTGCCGGCGGACGGCGTGCGCGCCGGCATGGTCCTGGTGCCGGGGCTCGCCGTCGCCGGCAAGAACGACCCGCGGCTGGTGGCCCTGGCCCGAACCCTTGCCCGGGTCGGCTTCATGGTGTTGATTCCGGACATCCCGGGTTTCCGTGCCTACCGCATGGGGGCCGAGGACGTCGACGTGCTCGTCAGCGCGGTGCAGGCACTCGCGGTGGCGCCGGAGATGCAGCCGCGATTGCCGCTGGGCATCGGTGCCTTCAGCTTCGCCGTGGGGCCGACCCTGATTACCGCCCTCGACACCCGCGTCGCCGAACGGGTGGATTTCGTCGTCGCCGTCGGCGGCTACCAGGACCTGCGGCGCCTCATCACCTACTACACCACCGGCGCCCACCGGGACGACAGGGACACGCCGACGCCCTACGACAAGGGTAAGTGGATATTCGCCCTCGGTGTCAGCGAGAAGCTCCCGGACACCGCCGATCGTCTGGCGATTCAGGCGGTGGCGCGGCGCGCCATCTACGCGGGCTCCGGCGAATCCGACGTGCCCGCCCCGGCGAGCCTGAGCCCGGGCGGCGCCGCGTTGCTCGAGCTGCTCACCAACACGAC
>CBDTYP010000453.1:0-2256 GCA_965364645.1 uncultured Gammaproteobacteria bacterium
TCGGCCCGGAATCGGCAATCCCGCGCCCTCGGCACCATCCAGTCGGCGACGTTTTGGCGTGAGAAAGTACAAGAGAGACTATCCGAGGGTTCCCGTGCACCTCCCGGTGGAGGTGTCGCTCCCCGATGGCGAGGTCATCCACGCTATCACGGTGAACCTGTCCCCGGCGGGCATCCAAATTGCCTGCGATCGGATAACCGTGAACAGCATCCTGCCGCTGAGCCAGCCCCGGCTGCCCAAGCGCACCCGGGAGGTCGACGTGCGCATGCGCTTTCCGGAGTCCTCCGGGATGCCCGACATCATCGATGCCCGCTGCACGGCCATCTTCTCCCGCCGGGTCGCCGAGAACGAGTTCCGCATCGGTCTCCAGTTCCACGGCTTCGACGGGGACGACGACTACCAGAAGCTCGAGCACTTCCTGGACGACGGTTTCCAGCGGGTCGGAAACTGATCCCGGCCGATTTCTCCTTCCCCCGAATTTGCGCTAATGTCGCCGTCCCCATCGCGGGTTCCAGGTGTCTCCATGCGTAAGACCACGCGGCTCAAAGCCCTCATTCAACGACCCGAGATCGTGCTGTGTCCCGGCGTCTACGACGCCTATCTGGCCCGCACGGTGGAGCAGGCTGGCTTCGAGGCTCTCTACATGACCGGCGCCGGCGTTTCTCACGCACGCCTGGGGGTGCCGGATCTCGGCCTGGTGAGCTTCGCCGAGATGGTGGACCACGCCTACCGTATCGCCGACGCTGTCGATATCCCTCTGATCGCCGACGCCGATACGGGCTACGGCAACGCCATCAACGTCATGCGCACCATCAGGGCCTACGAGCGGGCGGGCGTGGCGGGCTGCCACATAGAAGACCAGGAGATGCCGAAGCGCTGCGGGCATTTCGACGAGAAGCGCGTGATCCCCACCGCCGAGATGCTGGGCAAGCTGGCGGCGGCCCTGGACGCACGCAGCGACGAGGACTTCATCATCATCGCCCGCACCGACGCGCGGGGTGTCGTCGGCCTCGACGAGGCCCTCGATCGGGCCCGGGCCTACGGGGAGGCCGGCGCGGACGCCGTGTTTGTGGAATCGCCCCGCAGCGAGGACGAGCTCGAACGCATCGGCCGGAGCATCGACGCCCCTCTGCTCGCCAACATGGTCGAGACCGGCCTCACACCCCTGCTGCCCGCCGCTCGGCTCCAGGAGCTCGGCTTCTCGATCGTCATCCACCCGGGCGCCATCGGCCGCTTCATCGGCATGCAGCTCAAGCCCTTCCTTCACACCCTGAGAGAAGAGGGCACCACCATCTCCCAGCTGGACAGGATGCTGGACTTCGAATCCCAGAACGCGGTGGTGGGGTTGCCGGAGATGCTCGCGAGGGCCCGGAAGTATCAGCCCTGATCGCCGCTGCCGGGGACCGTGCCCGGGATAAGGTGTTGGCGGGCGGGGATTGCGCTTCTTCCCACCTATTCGATTAGGGTCTCCATCAGGACTCAGTCAATGGTGAGACGGAGGCCGCGCAGGCCGGGACGATTTCCTATCAACTCCCGGGGAATGCGGCCGATCCTTCCTGCGTATGTCAGCATTCAGCCTTCAGAACGACCCCTTCCAAGCCGCCGGGAGCGACGCCTTCTACTTCTCGACCCCGGCCCTCGGCGCGCGCCTCGATGAGTTGCGCGTCGCCCTGGGGCGGGGGCATGTGCTGCTCGTGGACGAGGCGGGCAGCGGCAAGAGCACCACTCTCGACAAGATCGTCGAGACGGCCGATGAGGGAGCCCGAATCGTTCGACTCCAGGGCCGGGAGCAGCGGTGCGCGAAGGAGTTCGTGCACGCGCTGATGTCGGGGTTCGGTCTTCCGCCCCGGGAGCCCGCGGCGGCCGAGCTGAGAGATGCGGACACTCTGCTGGAGCTCCTCGCCAGCCGCGCCCAGAGCGCGATCATCATCGTGGACGATGCGCATCGATTAGAGACCGAGCCCCTCGAGCAGATTCTCTATCTCGCGCGGCGTTGGGAACCCTTTCACGTCCGCTTCCTCGTGGCCGGGGAGCCGGCGTTGATGGACAAGCTGGCATCGCTTCCGGGTGCGGACGCACTTCGGCGAAACGCGATCGCCCTGGGGTTGCCCCGCCTCGACGACGCTCAGGTGAGCGACTACCTGCACATGCGTCTCTTCCGCGCCGGGCTCGCCGGCGACAGCCCATTCGACAGGTCCTTGGTCGCCAGGGTCACGGAGGCGTCCCGGGGACTCGTGGGCGCCATCGACCCGATCG
>CBDTYP010000454.1:0-2249 GCA_965364645.1 uncultured Gammaproteobacteria bacterium
CCCGGTGGGCCCGGTCGTCGCGAACGACCGTCTCGTGGCAGATGCTCTCGATGAGGGCACGCCCCACCCGCGCGTAGAGTGGCGTGACGAGCCCCAGCCAGAGGCTGCTGAGGCGCGGCGTGAGCACCGGAACGGGAATCATGAAGCGGCGCAGCTTCCGTTGTCGCGCGTATTCGCGCATGAGGTCGCCGTACGAAACGCGTTCGGCCCCACCGATCTCGTAGATGCGACTCTCCTCGGTCTCCAGGTCTAGAGCAGCCTCGAGGTAGGCAAGGAGGTCGCCAATCGCGATGGGCTGCGCCCTGACGTGGACCCATCGCGGCGTCACCATCACCGGGAGCCTCTCGACGAGCGCGCGCAGCATCTCGAAGGAGAGGCTCCCGGATCCGATCACGATCGAGGCGCGAAACTCGATCACCGGAACACCGGAGGCGCGCAGGACGCGTCCCACCTCGTGGCGACTGCGAAGATGCGGGGAGAGTTCCCCTTCCTCGTCGCCCAGGCCCCCCAGGTACACGATGCGGCGCACGCCCGCAGCGCGCGCCGCACGCGCGAAGTTCTCCGCACCCAGGCGATCCCGCGCCTCGAAGCCCTCCGAGCCCGCGCTGCCCATCGAGTGGACCATGTAGTAGGCCGTGTGCACCCCTTCGAGCGCTGGGGCCAAGGATTCCGGGCGCAGCACGTCGCCCTGGACGATCTCGGTCTTCGGACCGACCCGACCCGAGAGAAACTCCGGTCGGCGCGCGAGGCAGCGCACCGGGAGTCCCCGCTGCTCCAGCCGCGGGAGGAGCCGGCCCCCCACGTAACCCGAAACACCCGTCAAGAGGACGCGCTTCTCCACGGCCGTCACTTCCATTGAATCGATTGGTGGCTGTCCACCCAAGCGCCGACTCGCCGCCACTCGTCCTGGAGCCACGCGACCCGCGCGTCGCGTCCGGTGGGGATCTCGTCGCGGGGAATGCGACGAAACTGGACCCGGATCACCTGATCCACGAGAGCCCCCTTCCAGAGTTCTGCGAGCGATGCGGCGCCCTCGAAGCCCGTGTGAGCACAGACGACGACATCTGCCCCGGGTGCGGCCTCGAGCAGTCCGAGCGTGCCGCCGGGCCGAGGTGGCAGGACGAGCTCGAGTGATCTCGCGTACTCGAGCATCTTCTCGTCGCCCTTCTGATTGAAGCGCTCGAGAACCCGCTGTCGCTTCGTCTCCGAGAAACGGGTGCCTTCGGGGTAGATGAGGATTCCATCGCGGGGGCCGAGATCCCGCGCGAGCGCCTGCACGCGACGGATCTCCTGGCTCGACTCGTCCGAGAAGCGGTCCACGAACACGTTGGGAACGCGATGACCCACGATGTCGAGGCAGGGGTCCCAGAGGAGCTCCTGCTTGAGGACGTACCGGAGCCGAAGTCCGTGCGCGCGACTCACGAGAGCGGACGCCAGCAGCGTGTCGACGGTGCTGGCGTGCCGCAGGAGGAGTAGATAGGGACCGCGCCCGAGATCCGCATTTCCCTCGACTTCGACGTGGAGACCAAAGAGTCGGACGGCGGCCTGGAAGAGCGTCGTCCCCCACCAGGCCTCGAGCCGGAAGTGGATGTCCGTCCACCTCTCGGCGTCGACGTGGGAGATGCTCCTCCACACCCACAGTCCGCCGCTCGCGACGATGCCCATGATCTCGCAGGACAGGTACACGGTGATGGCAACGGCGCTCCGGAGCGCAACGCCTCGGCTCTGGCGGACCAGGTCTACGAGTATCGTCACCGGCAGCCAGATGGGCGCAGCGGCCAGCCACAGAGCCCATCCGATGGCGTATCCGGGAATGGTGATGAGCCGACGCCGGAGCATTGCCTGTTTGCCTCAGACGTGGTTGCGGAGCATCAGCTCCTTGGGATGGGGCTCGAGAAAGACCTGACCCTTCAGGTAGTCGACGTCCTGGCAGCGAACGTGGTGCCCGACCAGGGTGAGAGGAACGACGAGCGGGACGAGGCCCTTTCGATAGTCGTGGATGAGGTCCGCAAGCTCTCCGCGCGATGCGGAGTCCAGCTTCTTCTTCACATGGCCAGCCGCGTGCTGCAGGACGTTGGCGTTGCGCCCGCGCGTGGCGAGCTGCGACAGTGCCTCCATGAAGCCGCTTTCGTACTGTTTGCGGAAGACGGCTCGCGGCGTCTTCTTCAGTGTCGCTACCAGGCGTCCGAGCTCGCGGTACGCGACGGTCGAGTGAGCCATCAGCTGGAGCTTGTGGGCGGTGTGAAAGG
>CBDTYP010000455.1:0-2240 GCA_965364645.1 uncultured Gammaproteobacteria bacterium
CTGCCGCGCCATGCGCTCGGCCAGCGGCGAGGTGCCGGGATCGTCGCCGTTGCCGCCGTCCGGCCGGGGCTCCTCCTGAAGGAGCGGGCCTCCCGGGGCCACGCGCTCGCTGGCTGATCCCGACGCGTCGTCCTCGGCGGACGCCTCATTCGCGAGCGAGCCCGCACCCGCAGACGCCGTCGTTTCGGTGGGGGGTGTTTCGGCGGTCTTCGCGCCGTCCTCGTCCAGCACCGCCAGCACCTCGTCCGCGTGAACGTCGTCGCTGCCTTCCGCTATCCGGATCTCCGTTATCACGCCGGCGGCCTCGGCCTCGAGCTCCACCACCGCCTTGTCGCTCTCGATCTCGGCGATGACGTCACCGGGCGACACGCTCGCGCCCACGCCCACGTGCCACTTGATGAGCGTCACGGCGGCGTCGTCGGGCGACACGCGGGGCAGGCGGATGTCGGTGGTCATGACTCCAGGCAGGCGGCGGCACAGGCGTCCAGGATAGCATCGGCGTCGATCCCGTGGTGGCGGTAGAGATCGTCGATGCTGCCGGATTGGCCGAAGCGCTCGACGCCGAGCGCGCGCACGCGATGCCCATGCACGGAGCCCAGCCACCCCAGCGTGCCCGGGTGACCGTCCACCACCGTGACGAGATGGGCGTCCGGCGCCAGCGGCGCCAGCAGATCTTCCACGTGGCAGCGCGCATCCGTCGTGTGTCCGCGGCGTGCGCCGTTGATGGCATTCCAGCCCTTCGCCAGCCGATCCGCGGACGTGACGGCGAGGAGGCCGGCGCCGGGGATGTCCTCGAGGATCGCCTGGTGGGCCGCGATGGCCTCTCCGGCCACCGCCCCGGTGTAGGCAATGACGAGTCGCGCGCCCTCGGCGGGCGCGGCGAGCCAGTACGCGCCGTTGACGATGTCGTCGGCGAGCGCGGCGTCCATGGCGCGCTCGGGTTGCGCGATGGAACGCGTGCTGAGGCGCAGGTAAACCGAGCCGCCGTCCGCGTCGGCGAGCCAGTCGTCGCCACCGACGACGTCCGTCCCGTCCCGCTGCATGTAGTCGAAGGCCCAGCCCATGATGACGGCCAGCTCGTCGGCGAACGCGGGCTCGAAGGACGCGAGTCCGTCCTGGGCCATGCCGATCATGGGCGTCGCGATGGACTGGTGGGCGCCGCCTTCCGGCGCGAGCGAGATCCCCGAAGGCGTCGCGACCAGCAGGAAGCGCGCGTCCTGGTAGCAGGCGTAGTTGAGCGCGTCGAGCCCGCGCTCGATGAAGGGATCGTAGAGCGTGCCGATGGGCAGCAGGCGTTCGCCGAACAGAGAGTGGGAGAGACCCAGTGCCGCGAGCAGGATGAACAGGTTGTTCTCCGCGATGCCGAGCTCGATGTGTTGACCCTTCGGCGACGCCGCCCAGCGCTGGAACGAGGCCACGTTTTCTTCGTTGAAGGTGTCTTCCTGCACCTTGCGCGAGAAGATCCCGCGACGGTTCACCCAACCGCCGAGGTTGGTGGAGACGGTCACGTCCGGTGACGCGGTGACGATGCGATCGCCGAGCGCGCCGCGGTCCCGGGCCAGCGTCGCGAGGATCCTGCCGAAGCTCTCCTGGGTAGACAGTGTGTCGCCGGCAGGCGGCGATATCGACGCCGGCACGGGGATGCGCGGTGCATGGTAGCGGCGACCGGCATTGTCCGCGAAGGGCACGTTTGCAAGAAACTCTCCCAGCACGTCCGGATCGAGTCCGAGCCCCGCGAACGCGTCCCACTCGGCGCCCTCCGGGATCCGGTGGGTCTCCCGCAACGCCTGCATCTGTTGGACGCTCATGAGGCCGGCGTGGTTGTCCTTGTGCCCGGCGAAGGGCAGGCCGAAGCCTTTGATCGTGTAGGCGATGAAGCAGGTGGGCGTGTCGCCTTCAACGCCGTGGAAGGCTTCCAGCACGCTCTCCATGTCGTGTCCGGCGAGATTCGTCATGAGACCCGCGAGCGCGTCGTCGTCGTAGTCGTCGAGGAGGGACTTGATGCCGGCGCTGCGCCCGATGTCGGCGACCAGGTGCTCGCGCCAGGCGGCGCCGCCCTTGAACACCAGCGCCGAGTAGAGGGAATTGGGACAGTCGTCGATCCAGTCTCTCAGCCGCTCGCCGCCCGGCTGCTGGAATGCCGCCTGCAGCTGCTTGCCGTACTTCAGCGTCTCCACCTGCCAGCCCATGTTGGTGAAGAGCTGATCGAAGCGTCCGAAGAGGCGGTCGCTCACCACCGC
>CBDTYP010000456.1:0-2236 GCA_965364645.1 uncultured Gammaproteobacteria bacterium
TGCTCGGGATTCGATTGACACAGCGCCCGCATCTCCTCGCGGTGCTGCCGGCGCTTATCCTCCGGGGCGTTGGCGTGGGCGGGGAACATGACGGCCATGGCGATGACTAAGAGTAATGCGTGACTGACGTATCTCATGGTTGACCTCGTTGTTACGTATCTTCAGTCTCTCTAAACGCCCTCCGAACGATCTGGTTGACAGCGAGCGATGACCGGCGCGGTTAAGACTGTCGTTCCCATTCAGCGGGCAACGCTCGTCGTGGTCGCGGCCGTTGCCGCGGGCCTCTTCTTCCACCTCTTCACCTTCGGCCCGACGAAGCCCTGGCTCTTCCTCATCGGGATCGGGCTCGGCGTCGCCCTCTACCACGCAGCCTTCGGATTCACCGGCGCCTACCGCCGGGCGATCCTGCAGCGGGACATATCAGGCGTTACCGCGCAGATGGTCATGCTGGCGGCGGCCATGCTGCTGTTCGCGCCGGTGCTGGGGGCTGGCGAGGTCTTCGGCCACGGGGTCACGGGTGCCGTGGCGCCGGTCAGCATCTCCATGGCCTTCGGCGCGCTGCTCTTCGGCATCGGTATGCAGATGGGGGGCGGTTGCGCGTCGGGCACGCTCTTCACCGTGGGCGGGGGTAATCTCCGTATGCTGCTCGTGCTGGTGTTCTTCTGTGTCGGCGCCTTCTGGGCGAGTCTCGACATGCAGTGGTGGTCAGCGCTCCCCGGCCTCGGCGCCGTGTCCCTGTCCGAGGAGATCGGAAACTGGCAGGCCGTCGGCCTGCAGCTGGCTGCACTCGGGCTGATCTATGCCTGCCTGCGCCTGATGGGTGGCCGCAACCACCACGGCCTCTGGTGGGAGGGCGGCTTCAGCCGGGAGCGGCTGCTGCGGGGTCCGTGGCCGCTGCTGCTCGGCGCCGGCGCGCTCGCGGTGCTCAACTGGGTGACTCTGCTGGTGGCCGGACACCCCTGGTCCGTCACCTGGGGGTACACCCTCTGGGGGGCCAAGGCCGCCGTGCTGCTGGGCTGGGACCCGGCAACGAGCGCCTTCTGGAGCGGCAGCTTCGCCGCGGGCGCCCTCGGCCGGCCGGTGCTCGCGGACACCACCTCGCTGATGAACGTCGGCATCGTCATCGGCGCGGTCGCGGCCGCCGCGCTTGCCGGCAGGCTCCGCATCGATACAAGCCGCTCGCCGCTCGCCGTCGTCGCCGCCATCGCGGGGGGCCTGCTGCTCGGCTACGGCGCGCGGCTCGCCTACGGTTGCAACATCGGCGCCTTCTTCAGCGGCGTCGCCTCCACCAGTCTGCACGGCTGGGTGTGGGTGTTCGCCGCGATCATCGGCAACGTCATCGGTGTGCGCCTCAGGCCGTTGTTGCGGCTCGCCAATCCCTGACACCAGGCTAATCCGCGGGTAATCCGGACGCCCATTTACTTGCATCTGGGCCACGGTTAGAGTTTGCGCCTCGATTCAGGGAACGAGGCTCCATACCCGTCATGCCGACGCCAGCTATCCCGCGAAAGCCGCTCGATCACCCCCCTCTCCCCCGCCGCCTGTTGTCGGTGGCGGCCGCGTGCGGGGTCCTGATGCTCTCCGCCTGCGGCGAGGAGGCGGTGGAGCAGGAGGACGTGGTTCGCCCGATCAAGATCCACACGATCGGCAAGGCCGACGCCGAGGCGCGGCGGGAGTATCCCGGCAGCATCCGCGCCTTCCAGCATGCCGACATGGGCTTCGAGGTCGCCGGCCGGGTCGAGGAGTTCCACGTCAGCGAGGGCGACGACGTGGTGCAGGGGGAGGTGCTGGCGCACCTCGACGATCGGGACTACGTGGCGGCGCTGAACGCGTCCAAGGCCAATCTTCGCAAGGCCGAATCGGATCTCCGCCGCAGCAACAGCATATTCAAGGAGGACCCGGGCGCCATCTCCAAGGAGACCATCGACACCCATCAACGGGCGGTGGACGTCGCCAACGCGGAGCTTGCCGTCACCCAGAAGGCCTTCGAGGACACGAAGCTGCGTGCGCCATTCTCCGGGCGCATGGCCCGCAAGCTCGTGGAAGACTTCCAGAACGTCCAGGCCAAGGAGCCGGTGCTGATCCTCCAGGACACGTCGACGCTGGAGATCGAGGTCAACGTCCCGGAACGGGACGTTGCCATCGGCCCGCCCCACATCCTCGACGAGGACATGTCCGAGCGCAACGAGCGTGTCGATCCGGAGATCATCGTCAGCGCGCTGCCGCATTTGAAGTT
>CBDTYP010000457.1:0-2228 GCA_965364645.1 uncultured Gammaproteobacteria bacterium
GCCCAGACCGCCGCGTAGCCCGAAGAGACCATCTCCCAGCCGAGTACCTTGTTGTCACCGAACTCGATCACCGTGTGGTCGACCCGCTCCGGCTCCGGCTCGACAAGGGAGTGCTTGCCGAAGAAGTTTTCCTCCCCGGCCGTCGCCAGGCCGGTGTGGGCGTCGGTCGAGCCGATCATCCCGAACTTGTAGGGGTTCGTGCCGAGCCGGCGTTCGAGCAGCAGCCCGTTCTTCAGAGCTTCGCGAGCATACTCGTACTGGAGCATGTCCGGGGTCTTAATGCCCGGTCCGAGATTGCCCTTGTCCCAGGTGCCGTAGTCGGCCAACTCGTCGGTGGGTGACAGGTAGGGGTGGGCCTCGCCGTCGCCCTTGATTTGCGTGACCTCGTAGGCGGGCTCCCACCGTGCGCGTGTCCGGGCGTATTCCCCGGTCAACGGTTTTCCGTTCGCGGGATTGACCTCGAGCGGGAACATCGTGCCGTTCGAGAGATTGCCGTTGTGCGCGATCGCGAGGACCCGACCCCCCGTGTGCTCCTCGTAGCGCTCCATCCACGCCCAGAGATCCTCCGGGTTGAAGCTCTCGGCAGCCGTGTAAGGCAGCATCCGGCGCGCGAGGTCCGCACCGTCCCGATAGAGCACGTTCCGGTGAAGGTTGTTACCGGCCACTGTGGATGTCCACTCGTAGCCGATGATGGTCGTGAAGCGGCCGGGCTCGTTGTACTCTTCGGCGGTGTCGACGTACCGCTCCCACACGGAGCGAAAGAAGTCCGGGTCGGTGGCTGCCTCCGGCACCTTGTCGCCGGAGATTCCGGAAAAGGTCGCCACGACCTCCAAGGCAGCCTCGAGCTGACTCTGTCCTCCGGCGTTGAGCCGCCGGTTCCATTCGCGGAGCTTCGGGTCCTGCATCAGGCGCGGATTGCCGCGGATGATCTCCTTCATGGCACCCATGGCGTCGGAGTGGTCGGAGACCACGAGAAAGTCGAGAGGTCGAGAGAGCTTGACCAACTCGCCGTGGGTCGAGCGGACCTCCTCGCCACGGGCGAACCGGAAGGCCTCGGCGGGACCCAGCAAAACACCCCCGGCCTTGGCATCGAGGGAGTTCGACGTGTGCAGGTGAGTATCTCCCCAGAAGACCTGGGTCGGGAACCCGCGACCTCCGTAAGGCGAGTAGTTCTTCTTGTAAACCGCAGTGGACTCCTCCGAGGTGAACGTCATCTCGCCAACCTGGTGGGTCTCCTGGGCAATGGTCGGCTGAACGATCAGAGAGATCACCAGCGCAATCGCGCAGGCGGCGAGTGCCAACGGTGCTGAGAGTCTTGTCACTTGATCTTCCTCCTGGTCCGGCGTCAGGTGCGAGCAGTCTCTGGCTTCCTGATGGAGCATCTCGACGGGGCTGCGAAATCCCCCATGCAAGCGGAATCCACACGACAACGACCGAGATATCAAAGCAGCGAAGTCCCGGACACGAAATAGGACCTTGGTCTCACCGACTTTGGGTGCGCTCGCTTGTAGCCCGCGTCGGCATAGGACCAAGGTCCGATTCACGGCGGCCCGTCCGTCTGATCGAATAACCGTTGCCTCGCGAACTCGAAGCGCGAGGTGCAGCCAGAGGAGAGAGGCCGTGGCTTGCCACTACTTGGTTTACGTCGTCGACGACGACGACTCGATGCGCAGAGCGCTGGATCGGCTCCTCCGGTCGGCAGGGCTCAAGACCGAGGTGTTCGCTTCGGCGCAAGAGTTTCTGGACCAGAGTCGCCCAGGCGGGGCGTGCATCGTGCTGGACGTCAGGATGCCGGGGATGACGGGACTGGAGCTTCAGCAGCGTCTGGCCGCGACGCAGCCGGGTCTGCCCGTCGTGCTGATCACCGCTTATGCGAGTGACGCTTTGAGGCGGCAGGCTCTCGCCTCCGGTGCCTCGGCCTTCCTTCGTAAACCGTTTGAAGACTGTGAATTGTTGGAGGCCGTGACGCGGGCGATCGGTGGGTCGCGACCAGCCGGTCCTTGATGGTTGGGAGAGTGTCGATGCGATTACGCGGGATTCTGGCGGCCGTTGTGCTGCTGCTCGGGGCGATGCCCGTAACGGCAGAATCCGATTCGAAGCCGGGGGACAACTCGGGCACGAACCCGATCAATTTCACCTACGACTTCAGGATCTACACCGAGCTTCAGGAGTTCAGCGCCGACGGCGACAATGGCGGCGGGCTGCTCACCTTCGAATATCGATTCCCG
>CBDTYP010000458.1:0-2225 GCA_965364645.1 uncultured Gammaproteobacteria bacterium
CCGGTCCGGTCGGTGGTGTAGATCATCCACTCGCCGTCCCGGGTCAGGTCCTGGGGATACTCCGACGTCACCGATTCGAAGACGGGCACCGGCTCGCTCGCTGGCTCGTCGAGGTCCTCGTAGTAGTAGACCGCTCGCCGCGCCGTGAGGTCGAGGTCGAGCGTGAAGCGGTAGCGAGCCACATCAGGTGCCACCGGGATGATCGCACGATCGGCAAGGAGCTCGCCTTCGCCGCGGCCGGAGATGTGGTAGGCGCGCGTCTCCGCCTCGCTCACTCGGTTGGAGAATGTGGCTACGGCCAAGCGTCCGTCCGGAAGGAAGGACGGGATCACCCAGGGCTTATCCAGCAGGAGGCGTTGGGTCGAGAAGCCGCGATCCAACTCATGGATCCAGACTTCACTCTCGTGCTCGGAAGCTACGTGGTAGACCACGCTCAGCTTGTCGTTCGAAAGCCTGCACAGACCGATCTCCTCGTGAGGCCGGCCGAACTCCTCGAGGTTGCCGTCCACGGTGAGCCAGCCGAGGGTGGCCTCGCTCGCACCGAACTCCTCGAGGTAGGCGATCGTCCCGTCGTCGGCGACGCTCAACTCCCTACCCTCGATCGGTATTCGAACGGGTCGACCGAGCTCCACCGGGTCGAGAGCGAGACTGGCCCGCCAGGCGCCCTCTTCCTTTCCCTCCGTCCTGAAGAACAGCTCATCCCCCACGAGGAAGAAGTCGGCCATGTTCGTGGCGTCGAGCGCGAGCAGCCGGCGCTCTTCTTCGCCGCGGCGCCACACGATGGAGCTCGCCTCGACCACCGACTGGCGGGGTGCGCAGAGGACCCCGCGGTCACCCGGCAACGGCGCGAGGGCAGCCATGCCCATCTGATCCTCTGCATGGTTCGAGAGGAGGACCTCCGGCTCGCCGCCGCCGGCCGGCACGCGGAGAACGTGGGTCGTGGTGGCGAACACCAGGCCCCCCGGCTCCCAGCACAACCCACCGTCGTAGGCTACTCCTCCGCGCTCGTGCAGCTGGGTCCGCCCGGTGCCGTCCCGGCCGATGACCCAGAGACCGTCATCGCCGATGTAGGCGAGCTGGTCGGAATCCGGGGACCAGGCGAACATGGTCACCGAGCGGGCCTCGACTCCGGCGAGTCGGCGGGCCTCGCGGTCGCCGAGCGCCCGCACGAAGAGCCCCTCCTGTTCTGCGCCGCGTCCCGCCCATGCGACGTGTGTCCCGTCGGGCGAGATGCGCACCTCGTGGACACCGTCCGCTTCCTCGAACGCCGCCAGCTGCACGTCGAGCTCCCGCGAACGTCCGGCGGACGAGCCCGCTTCGATGGAAGAGGTGAGGTCGGATGGATCCGCGTCCGCGTCGGCCCGGAAGACGCCGACCACCAGGCTCCCGAGCGGGTAGCCGAGGACGAGCGCGAGGCCGACCGCCGCGAGCGCGAGCGACCGCTTGAGGACGGGCGCTCCGGGACCCATGTCCGCATGGACGCCCGCACCCGAGACCTGCGTCAGGCTGCCCGGTCCCGTGGACAGCTCGGCCTCGGCCAGCTTCAACTGCATGCGCGCCTCGCCGACGTCCCGCAGTCGTTCGCGCGGGTCCTTCGTGAGCGCCCGCCGCAAGAGCTCCGCGACTCGCGGCGGGAGGGTCGGAAGGCATGACCACTCGGGCTCCTCGCTCACGATCGCGGCCAGCACGTCGGTCAGGGACGCTCCCTCAAACACACGCCTGCCCGCTAGGCACTCGAACAGGACGCACCCGAAGGCCCAGATGTCGGTGCGGCGGTCGACGGGCTTGCCGCGCGCCTGCTCCGGGCTCATGTACGTCGGCGTACCGAGGACGAGACCCTCCTCGGTCATGAGGAAGCTGTCGGATTCGGCGGTCGCCGTACCTTCCTTGGTCTCCTTGGAGCGGATCGGCTTCGCCAGCCCGAAGTCGAGGATCTTGACGACGCCGTCGGGCGTGACGCGCACGTTGGCCGGTTTGAGGTCGCGGTGCACGACGCCCGCCTCGTGCGCCACCTCGAGCCCCTCGGCGATCTGACGGCAGACCTCGATCGCCTCGTCGACGGGCAACGGGCCGCGGGACAGCCTCGCCGCCAGGTCCTCGCCGGGCACGAGCTCGAGCGCGAGGAAGCAGACGTCCCCCTCCTGATCGACGCCGTGGATGCCGGCGACGTTGGTGTGGTTGAGCGACGCGAGCGTCTTGGCCTCGCGCTCGAAGCGCCGCAGCCG
>CBDTYP010000459.1:0-2224 GCA_965364645.1 uncultured Gammaproteobacteria bacterium
CCGCCCTCGAGGGCATCGACCATGACGAAGTTCAGCCCGTTGAGGTGCGGTAGCTCGTAGCGGGTGATGTCGCCTGTCAGCAGTGCTCCGAACTCCCGCTTGAGGTACTCCCCGGTCAACTGCGCGGCCAGCGCGTCGTAGTGATCGCCGTCGTAGACGAACACGGCCAGGTTCGACGTGTTGCCCTTGTCGCCGGTACGGGCGTGGGCGATCTCCCGGAGGGCCACCCGCCGACTCATGGCGTCACGATCTCCGTCTTCGTGACCACGCGATCCCGGGCGAGAGAGGCGGAGTAGGTGATCACCGAGGGCGTGATGCTGCCCCGATAGCCGCCGCCCGCGGCGGGGCCGCAGCAGAGCAGCGACTCCACTTCCCAGAGCAACAGCTCCGCCTGCTCCCTGGACGACGCGCGCTGGGTGCAGTGCAGGCGCACGTCGTGGGAATCCTCGTGATAGCGCCGCGCCGTCGCGTGCAATGACGCCCCGCCGATGATATCCACCCGCGGGGGCGCATTGCTGCCGTGGACGCGATCCATGCGTTCGGCGACAACCTCTCCGGCGAGCTCGGCACGGGCCTGGGCGCCCGGGCCCGCGTAGGAGACACCCGCCTCCGCGAGGTAACCGCCGTCGAACGCGACCGTCACCTTGTAGCTATCGGGCGCGGCGGATCCGCCGGCGCCGCTGACGGCGATGCGATCGGGCCCGGCGTTCTCGATGCGCACGCCACTGAAGTCCGCGCTGACGTCGGGCGTGAGATAACGGGTGGGGTCGTGCACCTCGTAGAGCAGCTGCTCCTTGACCGTGCGCTCGTCGACGACACCGCCGGTTCCCTCGAGCTTGGTGATGCAGGCCTCGCCGTCGGCGCGCACCTCCGCGATGGGGAAGCCCAGCCGCGCCAGCCCCTCCACATCCTTGGCGCCGGGATCGGCGAAGTAGCCGCCGGTGATCTGCCCGGCGCACTCCATCAGGTGCCCCACGACGGTGCCGGCGCCGAGGCTTCGCCAGTCGTCCCCGGACCAGCCGAAGTGATGACGAAGGGGCGCCACGAACAGCGACGGATCCGCGACTCTCCCCGTGATGACGATCTCCGCCCCGGACTCGAGCGCGGGCATCAGCGCGTCCGCGCCGAGATACGCATGGGCCCCGATATAGCGCCGGCCCACGTCCGCGATGGTCATCCCTTCCCAGAGCGGCGTCTGCGGACCGAGGAGGTCGCTGACGTCGTCGCCTTCCACATAGGCGATTCGCACGGCCTCCAGTCCGAGCCCGCGCGCGATGCCCCGGGTTACTTCCGCGGCCCTGGGGGAGTTGGCGGCGCCCATGTTGGTCACGACCCGCACCCCGTTGGCCATCGCGCCCGGGAGAATAGCTTCCATGCGCCGCTCGAGCAGCGGCGTGTACCCGCGCGTGGGGTCGGCGCATCTGTCACGGTAGGCGAAGGCCAGGGTCCGCTCGCCGAGGCACTCGAACACGATGGTGTCGAGGGCGCCCCGGTTCACCAGATCGACCGCCGGGTCGAGCCGGTCCGAGGAGAATCCGGCGCCCGTGCCGAGTCGGTAGATCCCGTTGCCAGCCATAACCGGCATTGTAGCGGGCTTTGTTACAATGTCCCGTGCCGCGGCATCCGAGGAGGGAATTGCACCATGCCTGCCAGTACCCGTTACGTGTTCGTCGCCAGTATGGATGTCGATCCGGACAAGGAAGACGTCTTCAACGAAGTCTACGACCAGGAGCATGTGCCAATGTTGCTGAAGGTGCCGGGCGTCGTCTCCGTCACCCGCTTCGTGAACGAGCCACTGACCATGGTCATGGCGGGCGAACGGCGCACCATCGAGGCGCCCGGCGAACCGAAGTACAGCGCCGCCTACGAGATCGAGAGCCCCGACGTCCTCGTGAGCGACGCGTGGGCGCAGGCCATCGATCAGGGACGATGGCCCGAGGAAGTTCGGCCGTACACCAGGAATCGGCGGCACACTCTGAACAAGGTCATGGAGGGAGACTGACCATGGCGCTCGGAGATTACTCAACGGCCCTGGTGACGGGCGCCAGCAGCGGCATCGGCGCGGCCATCGTCGAGCGATTCCGCGAGCGCGGACTCACCGTTCACGCCCTGGCCCGCAGGCAGGAGCGCCTCGACGCGTTGGCGGAAAAGACCGGGTGCGTTCCCCACGTCCTCGACGTGCGGGACACGTCCAGGGTCTTCGAGGTCATCAGCGGACTCGACG
>CBDTYP010000460.1:0-2223 GCA_965364645.1 uncultured Gammaproteobacteria bacterium
CCGGGCTCCTTCGTGTTCCTAGACACGGACGCGGAGCAGCTCACGGGAAAGCAGCTGCAGGCGTTCAAGAGCGGATTCCTCGGCACTGAGAGCTTCGGCTGGACCACGCTGGTGGAGATCGCCGAGATAGACGACGACGAGTACCAGCAGGTCATCGACCGACTTGCCGCGCACTTCATGGAGCACTACGGCGCTCCACACATCGCGGCCGCCCTGCCGGCCGCGGGCGAGGAGGCCCACTACGCGAGCACCATCTGCGAGTACCCGCTCTCCACACTGCTGGTCATCGAGAGAGACTTCGGCGAGGAAGGCATCGTCGAAAGTCTGAGGATGGTCAAGCCCAACGCCGGCAACCACGACGACGTAAGACTCTGGGCGATAGAGGAAGATTGATTAATTCACGCGCCTGAGGTTCCCCAGAGCCTCCCCCACCCGTATCAACCGCAAGCACTGACTCCCACGCAACGTCGTGTTCGTCCCGTCGGTGCTCTCATGCATCAAATTCGTCGGGTCCGGATCATGGTAGCCGCTGTCGGCCACGGCATGGTAGAGCTCGTGGGCCAGACCTATGTCGAGGTCGCGAGCGCCGGACATCACCCAGACCGTGTCGGCCAGCTCCCGCCGACGGCGACTGTTCGAGCGACCGATTGCCTCGGCGTCGAAGGCAATCTCCTGAAGCGTATCCTTCACGAAGAATACCGCGGGCCTGACCGGAGACAGCTCGCTTACCAGCTCCGTTGACCAGTCGTTGCGGAATATCTTCATGCGCTCGGGTGCTTCGATGACCCGCACGGTAAACGCAGGAATCGTGATGCCGCACTGACCCAGGATGTGCGAAGTCTTCGCGGCCGCCGATCGGATCTCATCGAGCTCCCAGCCCGTCCCTTCCAGGACGACGAGGGTGGGACGAAGCTCGTGGGTGAAGCTCGACGCAGGCGCAGCGGACCCACCCGCGAGGTCTTCACTGGTCCAGACGTCGCGGGACGACTCCGCCACTCGCCGGGGCAGGGCGGCACAGGCACCGCGCTGGCGGGCGCCGGGGTCCGGCAGGAACCCGTAGCGGCTGTAGTCGTCGCTGTCCCCGTCGGAGGGCCGGGCCTGCTCGAGGATCGCCGCCTTGAGGATCTCCGCCCGCCACTCGGGATTCTCGGCCAGCAGACACGCCGCCAGGGCCGAGACCCGGGCCGCGGCGTAGCTCGAACCCGATACGACACTGGGCCGGCCGTGGAAATCCGTCACCAGAACTTCCTCCCCCGGCGCCAGGAGATCCACCGACTCGCGGCCCCAGTTCGAGCCCTGGGCGGGCCGGCCATCGGGATCCGCGGAGCTCACCACCAGCACGTTGTCGAGATCAAACGCAGCCGGATAGACGGGCTGACTGTCGATGTCGCGCCCGTTGTTTCCGGCGGAGACCACGAACAGCATGTCCGGGTGCGCGGCGGCGGCCTCCTTGAACGCCTGCCACTCACCGGGCCGATTGCTGCCTAGGGAGAGATTGAAGATCACGACGCCCGCGTCGGAAGCGTCCTCGATGAGCTCGGTCATGCGCGCCATGTCCGGGCGCGGATAGCGGTAAGGGACGAGAAGCGCCACGGGCGCCTCACGCAGCACGACGCTGGCGGTCTGGGTGCCATGACGCTGAGGGAAGAAAGGCGAGCGCACCGGGTTTGCATCGAAGGGTCTTGTGTCCAGATCCCAGTAGTCGAAGCCGAGAATGCCGCCGTCATCGTCCCGGGCCAGCCGTCCGCCGACCTCCGGCAGGAGATAGTTGACGCCCGCATCGACCATGGCGACGGGGACCGTCGGCCCGCCCGCATCCTCGGCGCCCGCGCCCTCCACCGCCGCCGGCACCGGTGGATTGAGGGGCTCGCGGATCTCTACATCGTCGAGCGCCTGGGTCAGCTGCTCGAGATACTCAGCCTTGCCCTCGTCGTCGTAGACGAGGCGCCGCGCCACCTGCACCCGGCACTGACCGTCGGCCACGATCATCAGCTTGGGAAGCAACGCGCCGCCCACGCCACCGCCCGGCACGCGATAGACGCTGCGGACTCGCCGCAACAGGCCGCCGGGCTCGATAGTCTCCAGCGACAACTCGTCCCCGCTGCCGTCGATGGCGAAGCGCCGTCGCACTCCGACATCCCGCCCCCGCACCACCAGGGGTGATTTCTCCACCATGGACGCTCCGGCGACGACGATGTCGGAACCGTCCGCGTGCACCTCGGC